>JAIXZK010000261.1 GCA_027489695.1 Sphingomonadales bacterium | reverse complement strand
TGACGGCAACCCCCGGCCTGGCGCTCGGCATCCTCACCGCCGATTGCGCGCCGATCCTGCTTGCCGACGCAGAGGCCGGGGTGATCGGCGCCGCGCACAGCGGCTGGAAGGGCGCGCTGGCCGATGTCGGCGGCGCGACCGTGCGCGCGATGCAGGCGCTCGGCGCTCGGCCGGAGCGCATCGTCGCCGCCATCGGCCCGTGCATCGCCCGGGCCAGCTATGAAGTCGATCCGGCCTTCCGAGACCGTTTCCTGGCCGATGCCGCCGCGCACGACGCCTTTTTCGCCCGCGGCCGCGGTGACCGCTGGCAATTCGATCTCGAAGGCCTGGTCGCGCAGCGCCTCGCCGCCGCCGGGGTTGCGCGCGTGGTCGCTTTGGGGATCGACACCTATCCCGATGCCGCGCGCTGGTTCAGCTATCGCCGCACCACCCACGCCGGCGAGCCGGACTATGGCCGGCAATTGTCGCTGATCGCGCTGTAGCGAAGCCGCCGCCGGCGACCTCGCTACAGCACCGCCTTCAACCGTTCGAAGCCATCGTCGCCGCCCGGTGCCCGTCCGGCGAGGTGCAGCAGCTCCACCGTCACCACCGTCTTGCCATCGGCATCGGCGCGTGCGGCAAAGTTCGCCGCCGTTGCCGCCAGCACATCGCGGCGCAGCGGTGCCCGGCTGGCCAGCGGCGAGCGTGCGCCCATCGCCGTCAGATCATCGAACAGCGCCGCCAGCGAGCGATAGCGCACCGTCAGCCGCTCGACATCGCTGACCGGCATGGTGAAGCCGGCGCGGGCCAGCAGGCCGGCAGCGGCCTGCGCCTCGACCATCGGCGCGGTGCGCGCCGCGGCACCGCCGGTCAGGCCGGATTCGGCGGCGATCAGGTCGGCGCGCAGCTCGGCCAGCGTCATGCCGCCAGCGAAGCAGGCGAGGAACAGCCCGCCCGGCCGCAGCACCCGGCGCGCCTGGACCAGCGCGCCGGGCAGATCGGAAACGCTGGCCAGCCCGGCGGCCGAGACCACCAGATCGAAGCTGGCATCGGCGAAGGGCAGGCGATCTTCGTCGGCCACGACATCGGCATGGCCCGGCGCCAGCGCCACCCGCGCGGCGCCGGGCCAGACCGGCGCTGGCCCGCCCAGATCGAGCACGTCGCGCGCCGTCGGTGCCGCCGCGGCGCCGCGCGCGCGCAGTTCATCGGCGATATGTTCGAACAGGAAATCCGCCTCGACCAGCCGGGCATCGGCATGGCGGCGGCGGCGCAGGGCGCGATCGAAAGGCTCCATGGTGGCGGCGGTAGCGCAGCCGGCGCGCCGGGGCCAGCCGTGGCCGGTGCTTCAAGGCGGCGCCGATTTCCCCTAGCCTGCCGCAACGATGGCGAACCCGCTCCGCATCCTGCTCGATGCCGTGCTGCCGGCGCGCTGCCCGGCATGCCGGGTCATCGTCGATGGCGATGATCGCTTCTGCGCCGCCTGCTGGCAGCAGCTCGCCTTCATCACCGCGCCGCTCTGTGCCCGCTGCGGCGCGCCGTTCGAGCATGACATGGGGCCAGCGGCGGAATGTGCCGAATGTCTGGCCACCCCGCCGCGCTATGACAGCGCCCGGGCGGCGCTGGCCTATGGCGGCCCGGCGCGCGACGTCATCCTGGGGCTGAAGCACGGCGATCGCCAGCATCTGGCGCGGCTGATGGCGCGGGCGATGGTGCGCGCCGCCGGGCCGCTGCTCGATCCCGCGGCGAGGCCGCTGCTGGTGCCGGTGCCGCTGCACTGGACGCGGCTGTGGCGGCGCGGCGCCAACCAGGCGGCGCTGGTCGCCGCGGCGCTGCGCCGCCAGACCGGCGCCGAGCTGGCGCTGTTCGCCCTGGCGCGCACCCGGGCGACGCCGGTCAGTCGCGGTCTGGGGCGCGCGGCGCGGGCGAAGAACGTCCGCGGCGTGTTTCGCGTAACCGATCGGGAACGTGTCGCCCGCCGGCGAATTCTGCTCATCGATGATGTGCTGACCACCGGCGCCACCGCCGAAGCCTGCGCCCGTGTGCTGCGACGCGCCGGCGCGGCCGAGGTGCACGTCTTGACCTTCGCGCGCGTCGTGCGGCAGGGTTGAAGCGTGCGCGGCGCCGGGGCCGGCCGCGCCCCCGGAAAGGCCAGCCATGCCGAAGATCGAGATCTACACCAAGTTCCTCTGTCCCTATTGCGCCCGCGCGGTCGCGCTGCTGAAAAAGAAGGGCGCGGCGTTCGAGGAACATGACATCTCGACCGGCGGCCCGAAGCGCGCCGAAATGCTGGCGCGCGCGCCGGGGGCCACGACCGTGCCGCAGATCTTCATCGACGGTCGCCACATCGGCGGCAGCGACGATCTCGCCGCGCTGGATCGCGCCGGCGGTCTCGATCCGCTGCTCGCGGCCTGAGTCGGGCCATGCGACTGGGGCTGGTTCAGCCCAGCACCGGCATCGATCCCGAGCGCGAAGCGGCGAGCCTCGCCGCCGCCATCGCCAGCCTTGCCGCCGATGGCGCCGACCTGGTCTTCACGCCGGAAATGAGTGGCCGTCTCGATCGTGATCGCGCCCGCGCCGCCGCCGGCATGTTCGATGAAGCCGGTGATCCGGTGCTCGCGGCGGTCCGCGCGGCCGCGGCGCGCTCCGGTGTCTGGGTGCAGCTCGGCAGCCTTGCGCTGCGCGGGCCCGGCGACAAGTTCGTCAACCGCGCTTTCCTGATCGATGCTGCCGGCGACATTCGCGCGCGCTATGACAAGATTCACCTCTTCGATGTCGATCTGCCCGGCGGCGAGACCTGGCGCGAGTCGAACGCCTATGCGCCGGGCGACAATGCGGTGGCGGCGGCAACGCCCTGGGGGCCGCTCGGCCTGACCATCTGCTATGATCTGCGCTTTCCGGCGCTGCACCGCGCGCTGGCCGAGGCCGGTGCGGTGATGTTGTCCGTGCCCGCCGCCTTCACCCGGCCGACCGGGCGGGCGCACTGGCATGTGCTGCTGAGGGCCCGCGCCATCGAAACCGGCTGTTTCGTCGTCGCCGCGGCGCAGACCGGCGTTCACGCCGATGGCCGCGAGACCTTCGGCCACAGCCTCGTCGTCGCGCCCTGGGGCGAAGTGCTGCTCGACATGGGCGAGGCATCGGGGCTGGCGACCTGCGACATCGATCTCGCCGCCGTCGCCGAAGCGCGCGACCGCGTGCCGGCGCTGCGCCACGCCCGGCCGTTCGCGGTCACCACCGCCGCATGATCGTTTTCGATCTGCAGTGCGGCAATGCCCATGTTTTCGAAGCCTGGTTCGGCAGCAGCAGCGACTATGAAAGCCAGCGCGCCCGCGGCCTGATCGCCTGCCCGCTGTGCGACGATGCCAGCATCGCCAAGGCGGTGATGGCGCCGGCCGTCGCCGCCAAGGGCAACCGCCGCGACGTCGCGGCCCCGGCACGCGAACCCGCCGCGCTCGCCAGCGGTGGCACGGCCGAACCGATGGCGGCGCTGCTCAAGGCGCAGCGCGCCATGGAGGCGCAGTCGGATTATGTCGGCGGCCGCTTTGCCGCCGAAGCCCGCGCCATCCACGACAGCGGCGAAGCACGCGCCATCCATGGCGAAGCCACGGTGACCGAAGCGCGCGCCCTGATCGAGGACGGGATCGGCGTGCTGCCGCTGCCGTTCCGCCCGCTGGCCCGATCGGACGCCTGATCGCGGCTGGCCAGGCGTTTGCGGGATTTTCTCGGGTCCGCGTTCGTGGCATGAAGCGCCGCGCGCACCCGTAGCTCAGCAGGATAGAGCAGCGGTTTCCTAAACCGGAGGTCACAGGTTCGAATCCTGTCGGGTGCACCATGTTTGTTGGCGCGATGCCGCCCCCCAATCATCGTGCGGATTCGACTTCGCGCCGTTCCGCCGCACCATTGCCGCCAAGGCGCGCCGGGCCATGTGGTTGGCGGGATCGATCCTGTTCAACCGCGCCGATCGCGCCTAGCTTTCCCAGTGACAGGCGCAAAGCCTGCGATGCTGGGGAGACGATCATGTTCAGGCTGGTGGCACTCTGGTCCGCGCCGAAACCCGAAGACCGCGCCGCGTTCGAAACCGCTTATGTCGAGGTCCATGCGCCGCTCGCACGCGCGCTGCCGAACCTGGCGTCGCTCGATACCATCGTCTTTGCCTCGGGGCTCGAAGGCGCCTCGCCGTACCACCGCGTCGCGATCATGAACTGGGCCGACCATGCTGCCTTCGAACGCGACGGCGAAACGCCGGAATGGACGGCGCTCCGCGCCGATGCCGGCCAGATGATCGAGCGCTTCGGGGTGGAGCTGACCTCGTCTGTCGGCGAGGACGGCTGACGCCATGGCCATCCTCGTCACCGGCGGCACCAAGGGCATCGGCCTTGCCATCGCCCGCCGCTTCGCTGCGCCCGGCGTCGATGTCTTCCTGAACTTCCGCGCCGATCGTGCCGCCGCTGACCTTGCGCGCGAAACGATCGAGGCCACCGGCGCCCGCTGCCACCTGATCGAAGGCGATGTCGGCACGCCGGCGGGGGCGCGAGACGTGCTCGCCGGTGTCGCCGCGCAAAGCGACCGGCTCGACCAGCTCGTCCATTGCGCCGTGCGGGTGATCCCGGAACCGCTGCTCGAAATCGATCCCGTCGCGCTGACCGAGGCCATCAACCTCAACGGCACGGCGATCGTCTATCTGGCGCAGGCGGCGCGGCCGCTGTTCCGGCCGGGCAGCACGGTCTTCTTCCTGTCGAGCCGCGGCAGCCGCACACCGCTGCCCAATTATGCCGCGGTCGGCGCCGGCAAGTCGCTCGCCGAAAGCCTGGTCCGCTATCTGGCGCTAGAACTGGCGCCGCTCGGCGTCCGCGCCAATTGCGTCGCCCCCGGCGCCGTCGACACCGAAGCGCTCCGCCAAGTCTATGGCGAGCGCACGCCGGAGATCATGCGCCAGTCCGCCGCCGCCAACCCGAGCGGCCGCAATGTTGTCGATGACGATTACTGCAGCCTCGTCGAATATCTCGCCAGTCCGTCGGCAGCGATGATCCAGGGGCAGGTGATATTCGTGACCGGCGGGTCGTATCTGGCGGCGTAGGCGCGACCGGAACGAAATGCCCACCCTCTCCCGCGTGCGGGAGAGGGGTGCCTCAACCGGGCTGCTTCAGGCTTCTCACCCGCCAGCCAGCAGCGACTGGCGCAGCTCCCGCTTCAGGATCTTGCCGCTGGCGTTGCGCGGCAGCGTATCGGTGAAGACGATGTTCTTCGGCGTCTTGAAGCCGGCAAGGTGCACCGCGCAATGCGCCAGCACTTCGGTGGCAGTCAGCGAATGGCCATCCCGCACCACGATGATGGCGGTAACCGCCTCGATCCATTTCGGGTCGGGCAGGCCGATCACCGCGACTTCGCTGATCGCGGCGTGGCGGTACAGCGCTTCCTCCACCTCGCGCGAGGCGACATTCTCGCCGCCCGACTTGATCATGTCCTTCTTGCGATCGACGACGGTGATATAGCCCTGCGCATCGAGGATGCCGAGATCGCCGCTGTGGAACCAGCCGCCGGCGAAAGCGTCGGCGGTGCGCTCGGGGTCGTTCCAGTAACCGCTGAGCAGCTGTGGCGAGCGGTGGACGATCTCGCCGATCTCGCCGGGCGCTACCGGGTTCATCGCATCGTCGACAATCCTGGTGTCGACATGCAGCGTCGGCCGGCCGGCCGAACCGAGCCGGGCTTCATGTTCCTCCGGAAACAGGATGGTCGCCACCGGCGCGATCTCGGTCTGGCCATAGAGGTTCCACAGCCGCAGTTGCGGCAGCCGCTCGCGCATCTCGCGCAGCACTTCGACCGGCATGATCGACGCGCCATAATAGCCCTTGGCCAGCGCCGTCAGGTCGCGGCCGACGATCGCCGGCGAGCGCAGCAGCGAGATCCACACCGTCGGCGGCGCGAAGAACGACGTGATGCGATGCCGGGTCAGCAGATCGAGGACATTCTCGGCCGCCGGCGATCCGGTGATGATGTTGCGGGCACCGATCTGCAGCGCCGGGCCGATCATCGCATCGAGCTGGGCGCAGTGGAACAGCGGCATGGCGTGCAGCGCGACGGTGTCGCGGGTCCATTCGCAATCGATGACGCAGCTCTGATACTGCCACAGCACGGCATTGTGCGACAGCATCGCGCCCTTAGGGCGGGATTCGGTGCCGCTGGTATAGACGATCTGCAGCAGATCCTCGCCGCCGCGGGCCTCGGGCGGCAGCAGCGTGTCGCGGGCCAGCGACTCCCAGGCCGGGATACCGGGCGGCGGCGGCGCGGCTTCGCCATCGAGGCCGAACAGATGGTCGACAAGGCCGGTCGTGGCGGCGGTCGCGATGTCCAGCGTCGTCGTATCGGCGAACAGCACCCGCGCGCCGGAATGTTCGAGAATGTAGCGAACATCATCGACGTTCAGCATGAAGTTGATTGGCACCAGCACGGCATCGGCGCGGGCGATGGCGAAGCGCATCGCGATGAAGGCATGGCTGTTGCGCGCCAGGATGGCGACGCGATCGCCGGGGCCGACGCCGGTCTCGCGCAGCCCGGCGGCAAGCTGCTCCACCAGCGCGGCGAAGGCCGCATAGCTCCAGCTGACGTCGCCGCAGAGGATGGCGACATTGTCGCCATGTCGGTCCGCCGAACGGCGCAGCATGGCCGATAGTGATTGCGCCCGGGCGCGGGTGATGACGGGGGCGAGGGCGTCGAAAGTCATGCTCGGCTTTCAGGTGGAAAAGCGGCCTCCGGCGGCTGGGGACTGAGGTCCCGGCCGCCGGAGGCCCTCCCTACCTCAGTTCCAGCGTGCCCGCAGCGACAGGCCGTACGTCGCTGGCTGGCCGGTCGCCTGGGTGATGATGTTGTTGTACGAAATGATGTTCTGGACGTTGAAGGCGTTGAAGACGTTCTTGCCCCACACCGAAACCGTCACGCGATCGCCCGGGAAGGTATAGCCCAGGCGGGCGTCGACCAGCGCATAGCCATCGATGCGGAACGGCACGCGGTTGATCCAGCGGTTGACGCCATTGTCCGGGATCTGCAGCTCGCTGCCGGCGATATAGGCGTCCTGATGGGTGCGGTAGTTGACGTTGGCGCCAACGAAGAACTCGCCGCCCGACTTGCTCGGGATGCGATAGTCGACATCGGCGTTCAGCGACCAGGTCGGCGCGAAGGGCAGGCGGCTGCCGGCAAAATCCTTCTGCACGCCGAACACGGTGATGCCCGAATATTCATCGACGCGGGTCTTCAGGTAGCTCGCCGAGCCGGTGAGCGTCAGGCCGGTCGTCGGGCGGACGGCGATATCGGCCTCGATTCCGAAAATGTGCGATTTCGGCACATTGTCGAGCCGCTGCAGCAGGCCGAACAGCGCGGTGTTGACCGTGCCCTGGATCTGCTTGTTGCGATAATCCTGATAGAAGATCGCACCGCTCAGCGTGATGGCATTGTCGGCCAGCCGGGTCTTGATACCCGCTTCATAGGAAGTGACCGATTCCTGCACGGCGGGCAGGAACACCGACTGGGTGGCGCCGGTGATGACCGGGAAGGCGCCTGCCTTGTAGCCGCGCGAGATGTTGGCATAGAGCAGGGTGACATCGGACGGCTTGAAGTCGACGCCGACGCGCCACGAGACATTGTCCTCGGCGAGGGTGAACAGGAACGGTTGGCCCGGCAGGTTCTGCTCGTTCAGCGAATAGCATTGGCCCGGCGCGAGCGGGATGGTCTGGCCGCCGATCAACTGGCCGAGCAGGGTGAACAGCGAGGACAGCTGCTGGTCGCCAGTGGTATCGGCGTTGCACATCGAGTTCTTGTTGCGGCTGTTGGTGTAGCGGATGCCGGCCTTGAAGGTCAGCCGATCGGTGATGTCATATTCGCCGTTGGCGAACAGGGCATAGGTGTTGATCCGGCCGCTGTTGGTGACGGTCGAATCATGGATGAAGTTGGTACCTGCGTTGCTGAGCGAATTGTCGCCATAGGTGATGATCTGGACCTGGTCGACTTCGCTGTAGTTGTAGTTGGCGCCGACGGTCCAGCGGAAGCGCGCGCCGGCGGTCGCGGCGTTCGACAGGCGCAGTTCCTGGTTGAAGTCGGTGATCGTGCCGTCGTCGCGGGGGTTGTCGACCAGTTCATATTGCGAGCCGTCGAGATCGAACGACATCTTCTGCTTGAGGCGGTTGAAAGTGGTGATCGAGGTCAGGCTGATATCGTCGGTCACCTCATAATCGGCGCGCAGGAAGATCTGGAACAGCTTGCGGTTGCCGCGCGGGCG
>JAIXZK010000292.1 GCA_027489695.1 Sphingomonadales bacterium | reverse complement strand
TCCCCCGCCAGCGCCAGCAGCGGCAGGTAGAGCGCCAGGGCGGCGGCCATGGTGAGCAGCATGGCGCGGGTCCAGCCGGCGCCGATGAAGACGCCGTCGAGGACATAGGCGGTCACCCCCGCCACCGGCGCCAGCAGCGCCCAGCCGTAGAGGCCGCGCACCGCGGCGATAACGGCGGGATCGCGGCTGAAGCCGGCGGTGATCCAATCGCCGGCGAGCCAATAGCCGGCGCTGATCGCCAGCGCCGTCGCCATGCCCAGCGCGACGCAGCGGCGCACCACGGCGATGAAGCGGACGCGCTCCCGCGCGCCGGCGGCTTCGGCGCAGAGCACTTGCGCGGCGCTTTCATAGCCATCGAGCAGCAGCGCCGACAGGGCGAACAGCTGGTAGATCACCGCATTGGCGGCGAGCGTCACCGGGCCGGCATCCGCCCCGGCCCGGGTCAGCGCCAGGATCGCCGCGGTCAGCAGCAGCGTGCGCAGGAACAGGTCGCGGTTCATCGCGAACAGCCGGATCATGGCCGGCCGCGCCCAGGTGGCGGCATCGCGCGCCGCCACCGTCAGCGCGGTGCGGGTGCGGCCATCCAGTGCGACCGCCGCCAGCGCCAGCAGCCGCACCCCCTCCGACACCAGAGTCGCGATGCCGACGCCGGCGACGCCCCAGTCCAGCCCCAGCACCAGGCCGATATCGAGCCCGACATGGACGATGTTGGCGATGATCTCGATGGCCAGCACCGCCCGCACCCGCCGCTGCCCGATCAGCCAGCCGGCCAGCACAGCGCCCAGCAGCCAGAAGGCGCCGCCGGCATAGCGCCAGGCGACATAGCGCTCCGCCGCCGCCGCCAGCTCTCCCGTGCCGCCGAGCCAGAAGACCCCCGCCGGCACCAGCCACACCCCCGCCGCCAGCAGCACCAGCCCGATGCCGCCGGCCAGCGCCAGCGCCCGGGCCAGCACCGGCGCCGTCGATTCGGCTCGCCCGACCGCCGCCGCCGTCAACGCGACTGTCCCCATGCGCAGGAAATTGAACGCCGCCAGCAGCCCGAGCATCAGCTTGGCCCCCAGCTCCACCGCCGCCTGCGGCACCGCGCTGCCGGCCTGGCCGATCACCCAGATATCGGCCAAGCCGAACAACGCCGTGGCGGCGTTGGTCAGCATCGCGGGGATGGCAATGGCGAGAATGGCGCGGTGGGTGGACAGAAAGAGTGCCTCCGGCGGCTGGGGCCTCAGGCCCCAGACCCCATCTTGTTTCTTCATCGCAGAACAAGCTGCTGCAACCCAACTCGAACCTCTCGAAATGGGGTCTGGGGCCTACGGCCCCAGCCGCCGGAGGCCCGTTTCCTTCCACCTGTCGCGAATTTCGCCTAAAGCCCACGCCATGGACAGCTTCAACGATCTCACCACGCCGGCGACGTTGCTCGCCACCCGCCGGTCCGGCAAGGCGCGCGACATGGTGGCGCCCGGCCCCGATGCGGCGCAGCTGGCGGCGATCCTCGGCGCGGCGGCGCGGGTGCCCGATCATGGCAAGCTGGCGCCGTGGCGATTCGTGGTGATCGACGATAGGGCGGCGTTCGGCACGATGCTGGAAGCGGCCTATCGCGCCGACAAGCCCGAGGCCGGCCGGCTGGAGCTGGAAGCGGTGGCGCAATTCGCGACCCAGGCGCCCTGCCTGGTGGCGGTGCTGTCGCGCGTCGATGCGGCGAGCCATATTCCGGCCTGGGAGCAGGAGCTTTCGGCCGGCGCGGCGATCATGCAGCTGCTGAACGCCGCCCATGCCCATGGCTTTGTCGGCAATTGGCTGACCGGCTGGGCGTGCTATTCGGCGGCGGTGACGGCGGCACTGGGGCGGCCGGGCGACCGTATCGCCGGTTTCGTCTACCTCGGCACCCAGGCGAAGTCGCTGGAGGAGCGGCCGCGGCCGGTGATGGCCGATGTGGTGAGCCGCTGGCCGGCGGGAAGCTGAGGCGCCCGCCTATTCGTGCGCCTCGATGCGCGGCACGATCAGCTGCACGGCCAGCGTCGCCAGCAGATAGGCGACCGCGGCAAAGGCGAAGAAGGGCATATAGCCCATGCCGTTCTTCAGCGCCGATCCGGCCAGCGCGATGATGCCGGCGCCGGTGAGATTGCCGGCGAGCCCGCCCGCCGCCATCACGCTCGCCACCCGGCCGGGGGGTACCGCGTCCGCAGCGAAGCCGAAGATGTTCGTCGAAAAGCCCTGATGGGCGAAGAGCGCCAGGCCGATCAGCAGCGCGGCGGTGAGCGGGGTTTCGGCGCCGATGGCAAGCGGCACCGGCAGGATCAGCGAGGCGTAGAACAGCATCGAGGCCTTGCGCGCGGCATTGACCGACAGGCCGCGGGCCAGCAGCCGCGGGAAGACCAGCCCGCTGGTCAGCGCGCCGGCGGCCGCCATCGAATAGATGATGGCGATCGGCCAGCCGAGGCTGCCCTGGCTCATGCCGAACTGGCGGGCGAAGAAATCCGGCAGCCAGAACAGCAGGAACCACCAGTTGCAGTCGCTCAATGCCTTGGCGGCGATCACCGCCCAGGAGCGGCGATCGCGGAGCAGCGCGCCCCAGTTCGATTCGCCCGCCTTGGGCGGGGTGGTGGCGATCTGGAGGTTGCGGGTGCCGACCAGCCAGAAGGCCAGCCAGACAAAGCCGAGCCCGCCGGTGACGAGGAACGCCGCCTTCCAGCCGAAGGCCAGCGCCAGCGGCGGGATCAGCAGTGGGGTGAGGATCGCGCCGATATTGGGGGCGGTGTTGACCAGCCCCAGTCCGAGCGAGCGCAGCCGCAGCGGCAGGTAGAGTGCCGAGGCCTTGACCGCCGCCGGCGTGTTGACGCTTTCGGCCACCGCCAGCACGGCGCGGGCGGCGATGAACTGGCTGACGGTCGCGGCAAAGGCGTGCGCCATGCCGGCGGCGCTCCATACCGCGACGGCGGCGCCATAGGCGCGGCGCACGCCGAACCTGTCGACGAACCAGCCGACGAGAAGCAACGCGGCCGCCGCGGCGATCTGGAAGCTGCTGCCGAGCGCGCCGAACTGTTCGTCGTCCCAGCCGAATTCGGCGACGAGCGTCGGCTTCAGGAGCGCCAGCACCTGGCGATCAACGTAATTCAGCGCCGTGCCGGTGAACAACAGCACGATCAGCACCCAGCGGCCGCGATTTTCGGCTTGCGTCATTTGGTTCTCCCCGTCGCCGGGCTTGGCCGGGGGAGAGGCGCGAAGTCAAAGGAAGAATGGCTCAGGCGGCCGGGGGCTCGATGTTCAGGCTCGCGATAAAGGCCTCGGCCTGGGTGCGGATGCGTTGCTGCTCGTCGGTATCAAAGCGATCCCAGCCGTCATACATGCGCAGCAGCCGGTGGTTGCGGCCGAGCAACGGGCGGTGGCGGGCGAGGAAATCCCAATAAAGGCTGTTGAACGGGCAGGCATCGGGGCCGGTGCGCTGCTTCACATCGTATCGGCAGCGGCGGCAATAGTTGGACATGCGGTTGATATAGGCGCCGCCGGCGGCATAGGGCTTGGTTGCCATCATGCCGCCATCGGCGAACTGGCTCATGCCGATGACGTTGGGGGCCTCCACCCATCCATAGGCATCGTCGTAAACCAGCAGATACCATTCATGGACCTGCGCCGGATCGACGCCGACCAGCATGGCGAAATTGCCGAGCACCATCAGCCGCTGGATATGATGGGCATGGGCGTTGCGCTGCGTGGCGCCGACGCATTGCCTGAGACAGTTCATGTCGGTCTCGCCGGTCCAGTAGAAGTCCGGCAAGTCACGCATCGCGCCGAGGTGATTGCGCGCGGTGTATTCCGGCCCGGCGATCCAGTGCAGCCCGCGGACATATTCGCGCCAGCCGAGGATCTGGCGGATGAAGCCCTCGGCCGCGTTCAGCGGCACCTTGCCGGCCACATAGGCCGCTTCGGCGGCGCGGCAGACTTCCAGCGGCAACAGGAGCCCGCAATTGAGCAGCGGCGACAACAGGCTGTGGAACAGATCGTCCTGCCCCTCGACCATGGCGTCCTGATAGTCGCCGAAGCTGGACAGCCGGCGGGCGATGAAATCATCGAGCGCCACCAGCGCATCGGCGCGGGTGACGGCATAGCCGAAGGATTCGAGATCGCCGAAATGATTGCCGAAACGCGCCGCGACCAGCGCGAGCACGTCGCAGGTGATGTCGTCCGGCGCGAACCGCGGCAGCGGCGGCGAGACCAGGCCCTTGGCCGGCGGCTTGCGGTTCTCCGCATCAAAGTTCCAGCGCCCACCGGCCGGCGCGTCGCCATCCATCAACAGACCGGTGCGCTGCCGCATGCGGCGGTAGAAATCCTCCATCACCATGCGCTTGCGATCCTTCGCCCAGGCGGCGAACTCGGCGCGCGAGCTGAGAAACCGATCGTCGGCGAGGATGTCGCAAGGCACCCCGGTCGCCGCGCCCCATGCCTGCTGCGCCGCGATCACCCGCCATTCGCCGGCCTCGACGGTAAGGATGCGGGTGGCGCCATGGCGATGAACCGCACGCGCCACCTCACCCTCGAAACTGCCGCTGTTGGCGGGATCGTCGAGCCGGACATAATCCACCGTCCAGCCCGCCGCCGCCAGCTCGTCCGCGAAATGCCGCATCGCGCTGAACAGGAAGGCAATCTTCTTCTGGTGGTGACGCACATAGGTCGCCTCCTCGGCCACCTCCATCATCAGCACGATGCTGGTCGCCGGATCGGCCGCGGCGAGGCTGGCCAGACCGGCGGAAAGCTGGTCGCCAAGGATCGGGATGAGCGTCGTCACTCGGCCGATGTGCGGCGCAGCCGATGCGGTAGCAAGTTGTGGCAAGGTCGCATGTCTTGAAGAGAAGTGGCCTCCGGCGGCTGGGGCCTTAGGCCCCAGCCCCCATTTCCTCAGGCTCGGTCCGCAACGGCCAAAGTCGGGGAGGCGAGACAAAAACAAAATGGGGTCTGGGGCCTAAGGCCCCAGCCGCCGGAGGCATATCTTCCGACCGCCGGAGGCCCATTGCCTACCTTCGCGGCGACCAGTCGGCCATGTTGACCGTATCGCTGACGGTATAGACCCGCCCGCCTTCGCCGATGAAGAAGCGTTCCATTTCGGCGCGGGTGAAGGGCCGTGAGCCGAGGCGGCCGAGGACGGCGATCTGGTTGCCGGTTTCGTCGGCGGCGCGGTCGCGGTCGAGGCCCTTGGCGACGGCGAGCGCCGGCTGTTTCGTCCGTGCCCAGGCGATGACTTCGGGGACGGGCTTCGGCGAGAAGCCGTAGAAATTCGGCTGCGACGCCGGCGAGATCAGTTGCACGACCTTCATGCCGAAGCGGCCATCGGCGACATAGGCGAACAGCGAGGCGTTGGTGCTGGCGACGACGACATCCTCGACATCGCCGAGCGCCAACGAACCGGCGCCGCCGGTGAAGCGCTGGACGAGGCGGGGCGTGCGCGGCGCGCGGACATCGACGATGGCGAGGCCCTCGCCCTTGGCGGCGACATAGGCATAGGTGCGGGCGATGTAGAGCTTGCGCGCATCGGCGAAGGGTACCAACGCGCCGGGCACCGGCCTGGGCGAGGCCAGTGTCGTCACATCGAGCACTTCCAGCCCGGCGCGCGTTGTCACCCAGAGATAGCGGAACTGCAGCGCGGTGGCGCGGGGATCATCCAGCGGCACGGTCGCGGAGCGCTTCGGCGCCGCCGGATCGTCGAGGCTGACGACGACCAGCGCCGTCGGCGTCGTGATATAGGCATAGTTGCTGGCGATGTAGAGCTTGCGCGCATCGGCGAAGGGCACCAACGCGCCGGGCACCGGCCTGGGCGAGGCCAGTGTCGTCACATCG
>JAIXZK010000133.1 GCA_027489695.1 Sphingomonadales bacterium | reverse complement strand
CTGCCGGTGAGCATTTCGGCGACGCGCATCTCGATCGGCTGGGTGAAGGACGGGGTGATGCCGGGCAGCCCGGTCATCACCTTGCGGATTTCGGCGGTCACCCAGGCCTTGTCCGGCTTGCGCCATTCGGCACGGGGCTTGAGCGTCAGGAAGCCATCGGTTTCGTTGAGACCCATCGGATCGAGGCCGATTTCGTCCGAACCGCTGCGCGACACCATCGACGTGACCTCGGGCACCCGGGCGAGCACGGCGCGCTGCACGGCAAGGTCAACGGCGATACTGCGATCGAGGCCGATCGACGGCAGCTTCGTCGTCTGCATGATGATCGAGCCTTCATCCATCACCGGCATGAAGGTCTTGCCGACCGCGCCATAGGTGACGATCGCGAGCCCGAGCGACGCCGCGGCAAGGCCGTAGGCGATGATGCGGTGGTGAAAGGCGGCATCGAGCAGTCGCGCATAAAGCGGCGACAGCGTGCGCATGATCCAAGGCTCGCCGTGCTGGCCGTGTGTCAGCCCGAGCGACGCCAGCACGGGCACCAGGGTCAGCGCCAGCAGCAGCGACGAGCCGAGCGCGAAGACGATGGTCAGGGCGACCGGCGCGAACAACTTGCCCTCCAACCCTTCCAGGGCCAGCAGCGGCATGAATACCAGTGAGATGATGACGATGCCGGCGGTGACCGGCACGATGACCTCGCTGGTGGCGGCCAACAGCCGGCTGCCGGCGGTTTCGCCGAGGCTTTCGGGTCGGCTCAAGCGCTCGACGGCATTTTCGATGACGACGACGGCGCCATCGACGAGCATGCCGATTGCGATGGCGAGGCCGCCCAGGCTCATCAGATTGGCGGTCAGGCCAAAGGCCTGCATCAGGATGAAGGTCATCAGCGCTGCCATCGGCAGGGTGACGGCGACGATCAGCGCGGCGCGGATATTGCCGAGGAAGACGAACAGCAGGATGACGACGAGCACGGTGGCTTCGAGAAGCGCCTCCTCGACCGTGCCGACGGCATGGCCGATCAGGTCGGCGCGGTCGTAGAAGACCCTGATCGACGTTCCCGGCGGCAGATTTGGCTTCAGTTCGTCGAGCTTGTCGCGCACCGCGCCGACGACTTTCGAGGCATCGGCGCCGCGCATCGAGATGACGATGCCTTCGACAGCCTCGCCCTTGCCGTCCATGCTGACGGCGCCATAGCGCTTGAGGCTGCCGATCGAGACAGTTGCGACATCGCCGAGGCGGACGACACCGCCGCCGCGATTGGCGACGACCTGGGCCTGCAAGTCAGCGACGCTTTGCACGGCCCCCACGACGCGGACGATCAGCGCTTCCTCGCCTTCCGCCAGCCGGCCGGCTCCATCGTTGCGGTTGCCGGCCATGATCGCGGTGCGCAGATCGGCCACCGTCAGCCCGGCGGCGGCGAGCGCAACGGGATCGGGGCGGACATCGAAGCTGACCGCGTGGCCACCCAGCGAATTGACATCCGCCACGCCGGCCAGCGTCCGCAGCGCCGGTCGGATCGTCCAGTCGAGCAGCGTCCGCTTGGCGGCGAGGTCGAGCGGGCCTTCGATGGTGAACATCAGCACGTCGGACAGCGGCGTCGATACCGGCGCGAGGCCACCTTCGACCAGCGCCGGCATTGCGTCGCGGACGCCGGCCAGGCGCTCGGCGGCCTGCTGGCGGGCCCAATAGATGTCGGTGCCGTCCTTGAAGTCGATCGTGATGTCGGCGACGGCATATTTGGCGACAGAGCGCAGCATGACCTTGTTGGGGATGCCGAGCATCTCGGTTTCAATGGGCGTGATGACGCGGGTTTCGACCTCCTCCGGCGTCATGCCGGGCGCCTTCAGGATGATCTTGACCTGGGTGGGTGCGATATCGGGGAAGGCATCGATCGGCAGGGTGGCGAAGGCCCAGGCGCCGAGGCCGGCGACGAGCACGGCGAGGCCGATGACGAGCAGGCGCGCGCCGAGCGCGGCCGAGACGAGGCGGTGCAGCACGGTGTCAGTTTCCCGCCGGCGCGGCGAGGCCCAGGGCCTTCAATTCGCTGACCCCGGTGCTGGCGACGCGGGCGCCTGCCGGAATCCCGGTGACGACAGCCTCGGCACCGCCGGCCGAGACCAGCGTCACTGGCCGCAACGCAAAGCCGCCGACGGTCTCCGTGAACACCATGGTCCGGTCGCCCAGGCGGGCAATGGCGCTCGCGGGCACTGTCACGGCGCCGGCAACCGTCGGACCGAACAGGGCGACACTGACCGTGCGGCCCGAGACGAGCCCCGGCGCTGCCGGCACGCTGGCCTTGAGCAGCGCCGAGCGGGTTTGCGGATCGATGGTCACGCCGACCGAAGTGACGGAGCCGAGGATGCCGCCGGGCAAGCCAATCCGGTCGCCGACGCGGACCCTGCCGACCAGGCGCTCGGGCAGCTGCGCCTCGACAGCATATCGGCGTGCGGCATCGATGACGAACGGGGCCGACATGCCATCGATGGCGCTACCGATCTGCACGGTGCCGCTGCTGACCCGGCCGGCGATGGGTGCGCGCAGCGTGTAGACGCCGGTGCTGGCGTCGGCATGCGCGAGCGCCAGCAGGCGGGATCGCGACGATATATCGGCGTTAGCCTCTTGCAGCGCCGCGCGGGCCTCCTCGGCGCGGGCGCCGGCGGCGATGCCTTCCTTGACGAGCTGGTTCGTGCGCGTCGCGGCGGATTGCGCGACACCGCGGCGCGCCCGGGCGCGCGACAGTTCGGCGCCCATTTCCAGCACTTCGCGGCTGAACACCGTTGCCAGCGCCTCGCCCTGGCGAACCGCCTGGCCGGAAACGGCGAAATTCTGACGGATGACGCCCGGAAAGGGTGCCGACACGGCCACGCGCGCGCCGGGCGGCGGGGTGATCGTCGCCGGCAGCGTCGCGATCGCCGCGCCCCCGGCGGGGCGCGCCACCGACGTGCGGACCCCCAGCGCCTGCCGCTGCGCGGCGCTGACCGTCAGGATCCGGTCAGCCGCCGCCGCGGGCAGGGCTGCCGCGGTTGCCAGGGACAGGGCGACGATCGTGAAGGGCACAAGGTTCATGATGTCTCTTCGAAAAACGGCAGGCTCGGCTGGGCAATGGCAAGGCGCGGTGTGACCGGCTCATTGCGCAGAAAGCTGACCTGAACCTGACGATCGGGCAGCGTCGCTCAGCCGATGAACGCTTGCCGGTGCGGCAGGAGCGCACAGTCGTAGCGAATCCGGTGCGGATTCGACTTTCAGGCCGCTGCCATGTCTGGCGCGCTACGCGTGCGGCGCCGACGACAAGCCGCGCCGATGCTACCGAAGCCAATGATCATCATCGCCCAGGTCGCGGGCTCGGGAATGGCGCCGACGGCCGCCAAGGTCCCCAGCGCTCGTGTCGTGCCCACCACATAATTGCCGCTTGCGTCGAGCGGCAGCGAGCCGATGGTTTGCAGTAGAAATGGCGTCTGGATGCCGGTGATGCCGCCCGCATCATAGCTGAAATCGCCAAGGAAGACGCCGGTGAAATCGCCGGCGAATCGCCCGAACGAAAGGGACCCGGGATTGCCGTCGGCATCGAGCGGCGTCACGGTCAGCGCCGATCCGCTGGCGTTCAAACCCAGATCATTGAAGACACTGGAGTTGCGCGGGTTGAACGTCCAGGTCTGGGTGTCACGGATGCGGATGTTCCAGTCGGTGAACACCGCCGGCCCGGTGTTGCTGTTCGCGGTCAGCGTCCCCGTCATGATCGTCGTCGGCGAGAAGCGCTTTGGCACGAGATCATAGACCAGACCGCCCGGTGTCGCGGCGGTGGCGGCGACATAATTGGTATTGCGCGGCCTACCCAGCCCGAGGAAATCGAAATTGCCGCCTTCGATATAAAGCGCTTGCCCGCCACGGGTGTTGGCGCCGGTAAAGTCGGCGACCCGGACCTGGTAGCGGTAGGTGGCGCCGCGGAAGGCCAGCGAGCCGCCATCGAGAATGCCGTTCGGCGACGTCGGCACGAGCACCTTGTCACCGGCCAACGCCACGCCAGAGCCGACATAGGTCGTATTCATCGGTGAATAAACGATATCGCTGATCGCCGTGACCTTGAGGTTCCAATTCTTGATATTGGCGCCGGTGATAGGGCCGCGGCTGTTGTCGGTCATGATGCTGCCGGTCAGGGTGTAGCCCGAGCCGAGGTCGATCGGCGTCAGCCTGAAGACGGTCGCCGCAAGCACCGGGGTCACGGGCGAAGCCAGCAGGGCCACAACTGCCAGGGCTATGGCCTGCCGAGTTGGCAGATTGCGCATGTTGGTCATCACAGTCTCCTCTTGTCGTGGCGACTTTACCCGACGAGGCTGACGTGAAGCTGACGGCAGTCACGCTGGCATCGGCAAGGAGGCTGTCTCAACGGCGATCGCTCTCAACGCCTCCTAAAGCGTAAGGGTCAGCGCGCCGGGCGACGTTCCCGGTCCCTGGAAGCGGACGCGGAACAGGGCACCGCCGCCGGCGGGGGGTTCGACGAAGATGCCGCCGCCATGGGCATCAACCAGCCGCTTGACGATGCCCAACCCGCGGCCCGCACCTTGCGAGCCGATGCGATCCTTGCGCCAGAAGCGTTCGAACAGAAGCGACCGATCGCTGCCGGCGATGTCTGGCCCGTAGTCTCGCACGCTGAATGTCTGCTTGACGACGACATTACGGCGCGAGGTCATGGATCAGTCGTTGTCGCCTTCTTCGCCGCCCGCTGCTTCTGTATCGGCGGCCTCGGCGCGCGCGCCGGGGGTGAAAGCCTGGCCATCTATCTGCAATACGCCATAGGCACCCGCGGCAATCGCCAGCGCCGCCACGGGCAGCGCGACTCCCGCAGCCGGCACAGCATCCACCGCGCGGGGATGCTTCGCGCGCATCTTGCGGCCCGTCACCATTGCGGCGACCAGGTTTTCCTTCGACAAGACCGACATCAGAACCACGGCCGCGACGTGCAGGCCGATGAGAACCAGCAAGGCATTGGCGATGCCTTCGTGCAACTCCTCGCCGGCCTCACCGCCGCCGATCAGGCCAGCGCCCGTCCAGACCACTGCAGCCACGGCAACAAGCAACACCAGCGTTGCAATACCGCCGAGCGGATTGTGACCGAGCGACGGCGCGACCCGGCCGCGCAACAGTCCCAAGACATGCTCTGCCAGCTTGCCGGGCCTTACAAAGCTGGCAAAGCGAGCGTGCTGGCCGCCGATGAAGCCCCAGAGCAACCGGAAGCCGATGAGGACTGCCGCTATCCAGCCAGCTGCGATATGCCATTGGCCCAGCCCTGAGCCTTCTTCGGCCGAGACAAAGGCCAGCGCAACAGTGCCGACCAGCAGCCAATGAAACAGCCGCAGCGGCAGATCCCAGACCTGCACTCGATCGCGATCAGCAGGGATAGCAGGTGCGGCGGAGGCAGCGATATCGATCATGGCGGTTTCCACTGAGCGGAGGTTACCGGGGCGTACTAGGCGAGAAAACTGAAGCCGCCCTGACGGCGGCAGGTCAGGCGCCGGTTCCAGGTGTGGCACGAAAGCGCACCCGGAACAGGGCACCCGGAACAGGGCACCGCCGCCGGCGGGGGGATTCGACGGCGATGCTGCCGCCATGGGCGTCAACCAGTCGATTGACGATGCCCAGCCCGAGGCCCGCGCCTTGAGAACCGCTGCGATCCTTGCGCCAGTAGCGTTCGAACAGATGCGACCGATCGCTGGCGGCGATGCCCGGCCATAGTCGCGCACGCTGATGTGGGGTCGAGGCTCCGCGGTAATGTCGATGGAGGTATCGCCGGGGGCGTGCGCGAGCGCATTGTCGATGAGGTTGCGGTATACGCTACATAGCTGGCGGGATACTGACGGCGATCTCAAGGCCGGTTAATAAATCGGCCTCGAGCTTGCGGATGTTTGGACAGCATTGGCTTCCACCCGAGCTTCGGCTTGCATCGTCACCCCAAACTCCAAAATGGATCGGTCGTCGCCCGATTGGCCGGTGGAGCAAAGATTCTCTGCCACCAGGGTGGCGGATTCGACGCGCTCATGGCGCCTCGCGCGTAATGCACGACCCGCCGCCGGATCGAACCCGCCGAAGGCGTTGCGTGACCCTAAGCGCTTGTGTGTGAACCTCCGTAGTTGCCATGGCCGTCTTTGGCAGATCGAAGTTCAGGGGCATATTTGGGGGTATAGCCGCGAAATTGGCTAGAATAACATTTTCATAATCAATTGATTAGGCGTTTTTATCGACAGACACCCTCTCCGCCAGGCGATTTATCCCAAGATTGCTCTATTGACCGCGAAAGTCGCAGAGTGCTGCGGTTTTCTGCGCTTGATGGCGTTCTCTGTTGGCAGAGGGGGGCGGCGCGGTGCCGCGGGCGCGCAGGGGCGAAATTCGTCCAGGTTCAACCGGGTTGCCCATGGCAGAGATCGCGTCGCAAGAAAGGGCGCTCTTGGCGCACACTGCGTGCCCTGTATCCCCGCCAATGCTGGCGATCCCCCCGGTTCAGGGATGAAAAAACTAGCCTATCGCCCGCTTGGGCAGCGCCCTCAAGAGATGTCGTCGGGCGAAAAGCTCGCCCGTTCATTGAGCACAGACGGATCGAAGCCGGCGGTCTGCTTGTAACCCTGCGCGATGGCGCGGCGCTCATCCATTGGCAGCACATCGGCCAGCGCGCCCCCGGCGGACAGGCGCTCCCGCGCCAGATCGAGCACCCGATCGGGACCCTGCTGGCGGTTCATCAGGACGATGCGCGCGGTCGCTTCGCGCCTGTCATGCTCATAGCCGGCCAGTGCCTCGGCAACGCTGCCGGCGCCCGCCAGATGCCAGGCCAGTACCCGGGCATCGATGATCCCCTGCGTCGCGCCGTTCGAGCCGATCGGGTACATCGGATGGGCGGCATCGCCGAGCAGGGTGATATGGCCAAAGGTCCACGCCGGCAGCGGGTCGCGATCGACCATCGGGAATTCATAGATCGGGCCCGACGCGGCGACGATTGCCGGCACATCGAGACCCGGCCAGCGCCAGCCGGCAAAGGGCGGCAGGAAGTCGGCGCGCTCGCCGGCCCGGTTCCAGTCGCGCGGCGGCGGCGCGTCGGCCTCGGCGCGCTTCAGATCGCAGATCCAGT
Source organism: Sphingomonadales bacterium (assembly GCA_027489695.1). Lineage (GTDB taxonomy): Bacteria > Pseudomonadota > Alphaproteobacteria > Sphingomonadales > Sphingomonadaceae > Sandarakinorhabdus. The sequence continues at coordinate 31,372 of JAIXZK010000133.1, read as the reverse complement.
TCAGCCGCGGCTGCCCGGTGTCGGGATCCGGGCCGATCGGATAGGCGACGAACTTCTGGCCCGACCAGCCGGCCCAGATCATCGCCTTGCCGCCCATCGGCGCGCTGACCGGCGAGGTCGACCGCCACAGGGTGATCCCGTTCCAGCGCGGCATGCCTTCATCGGGGTAGAAACGGCGGCGCACCGCCGAATGGATGCCATCTGCCCCCACCAGCAGATCGGCCGTCACAGCGGCTTCGGCGCCGCTGGCGCGGTCGGCAAAGCGCGCCTCGACACGCGTTCCGACAGGCTCGACGCCGACCAGCTCGGCGCCGAAGCGCACCGCCTGCGGACCCAACCGCTGCTGCACCTTGGCAATCAGGAACATCTGCAACTGGCCGCGATGGATGGCGATCTGCGGCCAATGGTAACCCGCCGCCAGCCCACGCGGCTCGTGCCAGACCAGCTCACCACCCGATGTCAGATAGTTGAGATCGGTGATGGCAACGCCGATCGCCAGCAGCTCGTCGAGCAGCCCCAGTTCCGCCAGCTCGCGCACGGCATGGGGCAGAAGGTTGATGCCGACCCCCAATGGCGCGGGCTTCTGCACCGCCTCATACACCGTCGGCCGGAAACCGGCGGCGTGCAGGCTGAGCGCCGTGGTCAGGCCGGCGATGCCGCCGCCAACAATGGTAATGTCGAGCGTCCGGTCCATCTCAGGCCACCTCATGCACCAGCAGCCGCACGCCATCGGCCAGCCGCGCGCCACTGGTCACCGCCAGGATGCGGCCCAGCCAGGCAAGCTCGGGCGCGGCGCTGCGAAAACGCATCGCGGTGCGGAAATAATAGAGCGAGGGGTCAACCACCTGGCCCTGCGCCAGCCGCGCCAGCACCTCGGGCGGGCCGGTGCGCAGCCCGCGCGATTCGACCTCGACCAGCCCTTGCGTCAGCCGCAGCACATAGCGTGCATCGATTTCGATGCTGCCATCGGGGCCGATCTGCTGCCAGTCGGCGCCGCCGGGCAGCACCTCGCCCTGCAGGCGTCCGCTCACCACGCCACCCAGAATGGGGATGCAGCGGCGGCCGAGGCCGGCAACCTCGCCAAGGGCGATGGGCGGCCCCGCCACCAGGTCGATCTGCAGCAACGGCTCGGTCATCGCTGTTCGACCGGGATGACCGCCATCGTCAGGCGCGAGACGCAGACCAGCCGGTCCTGTTCATCGACGATGCGGATGCTCCAGATCTGGGTGGTGCGACCGAGCGCTTCAGGCCGCGCCGTGGCGGTGACCAGGCCCGTCTTGACCGGGCGGACATGGTTGGCGTTGATGTCGAGGCCGACGGCGATCTGCTGCGCCGGATCGAGCGTCAGATTGGCGGCAAGCGAGCCGACCGTTTCGGCCAGCGCCACCGAGGCGCCGCCGTGCAAGCGACCATGGGGCTGCAGCGTGCGGGCATCAACCGGCATGGTGGCGCGCAGATAATCATCGCCAATCTCGGTGATCACGATGCCGAGATGCTCGGCCAGCGAATTGGCCTCGCCCCGCGTCAGCGCCGCCGGATCGAGGCCAGCGCGCTGCCAGATACGCGCGCCGGTCACAGGGGCGAGGACTTCAGCTGGTCCCGATGCAGATAGATGACCGCGACGCAGATCAGGCCCAGCACGACCGCGGGTACGGCGGATGGTCCGAGGACCAGCAGATGGGCCAAGACGGCACCGACCATGGTCGCACCGAGCAGCGCCGCCGCCAGCACCTGTCGGCGCGGCACCCAGAGCAGGACCGCGCCACCAACCTCGATGACGCCGGTCAGATAGCGGAACCATTGCCCGATACCGATGGCAGCAAAACTCTCCACCATCTTCTCGACGCCGAGCAGCTTGGCACCACCGGCGGCGACAAAGGCCAGGGTCAGCAGGACGCGCAAACCAACGGAGAGATATTTCATCGGTCGTCCCTTTAAAGAAATGCGGTGCGCACGTCACCCAGTCCGGAATCGAAGCGGGCGATCACCTCGTCTCCGGCGTTGACCGGCATGGCCCGCACGAAGGAGCCGGTGAGGATGGTCTGGCCGGGCTCGAAGACGATGCCGAATTCGCCGAGCTTGTTGGCCAGCCAGGCGACCGCCGCCACCGGATTGCCCAGCACCGCCGAAGCCATGCCTTCATGTTCCATCTTGCCGTTGATGATCATCTGGCCGGTCACGCGGCGGATATCGATATCCTCCAATCGGACCGGATTGGCGCCCAGCACGGCCGCCCCGCAGGCCGCCAGATCAGCGACCGTGTCGACCACCGTCATGCCTGGCCCGGGGCCGACGCGGAAATCGACAATCTCGATGGCCGGCAGCACGAAATCGGTGGCGCGCAGCACATCGACCGGCAGGATTCCGGGGCCTTTCAGCGCGCTTTTCATCACAAAGGCGATCTCGATCTCGATCAGCGGCCGGAAGAAGCGGGCATGCTCGATCGGCGTATCCTCGGGCAGGAACAGATCGTCGGTCATGGCGCTGAAGTCGGGCTCGGGCGACCCCATGGATTCCTGCATCACCTTGGAGGTGAGCCCCACCTTGTAGCCGCGCACCTGGCGGCCTTCGGCGACGCGGCCGGCGATGAACGCCTTCTGGATGGCATAGGCATCGTCCATGTCGATGCCGGGATAGGCCTTGGTGAGCAGCGGCAGCGCCGTGCGCGTGGCATAGGTACCGATGATGTCGGCAAGGATGCGGCTGCGAGTGGCGGTATCAAGCATTCGAATTCTCCTTGGCAATGCCGGCGCGGGTCGCTGCGAGGGCGCCCTGTGCGGCGGCGCCCAGCGCGACATTGTCGGTGAGCACCGAAATCATCCGGAAGCCCTGCGCCGCCCGCAGCGGCGCCACCGTCGGATTGGACAGCACGGCCGTCGCGATCCCGCGCGCCCGTGCCGCGGCATTGATCCGGGTGATGGCAGCGTCGAAAGCGGGCTTGCCGTCATTGTCCCCGGGCGGCAGACCCAGCGAGAAGGACAGGTCGAAGGGGCCAACGAACAGCGCGTCCACCCCCGGCACGGCGGCGATATCCTCGACAACCGCCAGTGCTTCCACGGTTTCGATCATCGGGATGACGGCAATGCGGCTGTTGGCCGAGGGCACATAGCCCATGCCGTCACGCGCCCCGACGCGCACCGGCCCCAGGCTGCGACGGCCGGCGGGCGGATAGAGACAGGCTTCCACCAGCCGCTTCGCCTCGTCGACGCTGTTCACCATCGGCGCCACGATCCCCATGGCGCCGGCATCCAGCATGCGGCCGACGATGCCCGGCTCGTTCCACGGCACCCGGACGATCGGGGTGATGCCGGCCAGATCGATGGCGCGGATCATCTCGACGGCGGTTTCATAGCCCATGCAGCCGTGCTGCATGTCGACCAACGCCCAGTCGAAGCCGGATTTGGCGAGGATCTCGGCGGTCAGGCTGCCGGGGATCATGCACCACGCCCCCAGCGTCAGTTCGTCGCGCGCCCAGCGCGCCTTCAGCGGTTCAATCATCCGCGCCATTTCCATTGATGAGGTGGGAAAGCTGTTCGCGCAGCAGCCGCATGCACCAGCCGCGGTCCTGGCCGGCGCCCAGCCAGCTGAGCAGCGCGAAATAATAAAGGGCAAAGGCCGAGCGGGCGACGATCGCCGGGTTGCGGACCTGCGGCGCGGCGGCGATCATCGCGGTCAGCCCGTCGTAAATGGCGTCCATCAGCTCGTCGACGTCGCTGCGCCGCGCCTCGGAACGCGGCACCACCAGCTCCTTCAGCAGCAGCCGGGCGAGATCGGGATCGTCGGCGTGATAATCGGCCATGCGGTTGAACACCGCGAGCAGCCGGGCATCGAGGCTGGCGAGCCGCGGCGGATCGGCAAAGATCGCCCGCACCGTTTCCAGCATCTCGTCACGGAAGACCATGACCAGCAGGTCTTCCTTGGAGCGGGCGTAGAGGAACAGCGTGCCGGTGCCGATGTCGGCGGCGTCGGCGATCTGCTGGGTGGTGGTATCGGCAAAGCCCTGGCGCCGGAACAGGTCGCGCGCCGCGGCGACGATGCGGGCGCGCTTGGCCAGCTTGTTGCGCTCGCGCCGACCGGGCGCCGCCAGCCCTGTGTCAGCCTCGCCGGGCATCATCCCGATCTGCGCGCCGTCGCCTGATTCCCGTTCCATGACCGCAGCCATAATGAAGTTATTGACCGCAGTCAAAACTGATTATACTCACTTTACATCGACTCGCAGACGAGCGGGCATGGTGGGGAGGGACGAGATGGCCGACAAAAGGGCCGTGATCGCCGGCGTCGAGGTGTCGCTGGATCACTGGATCGACGGACAGCGCGTCGGCTCGGCCGAGCGCTTCGCCAACGCCTCCCCCATCGATGGCGCCGATCTGGGGAGCGTCGCGGCGGGCGGCGCGGCCGAGGCGGAGATGGCGGTTGCTGCCGCGGCCAAGGCCTTCCCGGCCTGGGCGGCGCTGGGGCCCAAGGGCCGCCTGCCCATCCTCAAGCGCTTTGCCGAAGGCATATTGGCGCGGGCCAATGACATCGCCGCGGTCGAAACCGCCGACAATGGCTCGCTGCTCGCCGGAAATCTGCACCGCATGGTGCCGCGCGCCGCGCAGAACATCAGCTTCTTTGCCGAATGGGCGCTCGGGCTGAACGATCATGCCATCGATCACCCGGAAGTGGTCAATAATGTCCGCTACGATCCCGCGGGCGTCGCGGCGCTGATCACGCCGTGGAACGCGCCGTTCATGCTGACCACCTGGAAGGTCGGCCCGGCGCTCGCCGCCGGCAACACCGCTGTCATCAAGCCGCCGGAATGGGCGCCGCTCAGCTGCTCGCTGCTCGCCGACATCGCCCATGCCGCCGGCCTGCCGCCGGGCGTGCTCAACGTGCTGCAGGGCATTGGCGAGGACGCTGGCGATGCGCTGGTCAATGATGCGCGGCTGGCACGCATCAGCTTCACCGGCTCGCCTGAAACTGCCCGCATCATCGGCCAGGCCGCCGCCCGCACCATCACCCCGATGAGCTCGGAACTGGGCGGCAAATCGCCCTTCATCGTCTGCGGCGATGCCGATCTCGACGCCGCCGCTCAGACCGTCGCCGGGCAATACATCAACGCCGGCCAGGTCTGCCTCGCCGGCACCCGCATCCTGGTCGAAGCCTCGGTTGCGACCGAATTTCTCGCCAAGGTGCGCGCCGCCGTCGGCCAGATGACGGTCGGCGATCCGCGCCTGCCGACGACTCGCGTCGGCCCGCTGATCCACCGCGAGCATTTTGCCCGCGTCGCCGGCTTTGTCGACCGGGCGCGCGCGGCCGGCGCCGATCTCCTGTGGGGCGGCGGGCGCGACGCCGCCGGTGCTCTTTACTTCCAGCCGACGATGTTTGCCGGCGTCGGTCCGGGCGACGAAATCGCCCAGGACGAAGTCTTCGGCCCGGTGCTGACCTGGCAGACCTTCGCCGATGACGCCGAGGCGATCAGGCTCGCCAATGGCACGCGCTATGGCCTGGCCGGCACGCTGTTCTGCGGCAACGAGGCCCGCGCCATGCGCATCGCCGAGCGGGTGGTTGCCGGCACCTTGTGGGTGAACTGCTTCTTCGTACGCGATCTCGCCGCGCCCTTCGGCGGCGCCCGCATTTCCGGCATCGGCCGCGAAGGCGGCACCCACAGTTTCGATTTCTACTGCGACATCAAGAATATCGCGGTCCGCAAGGGATCGTTTGCCAGCCCCGGGAGCCCGTCATGACCAGCGTCACAGAACTTGGCCATATCACCCTTGGGGTGAGCAATCTCGCTGCCTGGGAGGGTTTTGCCGCCAGCATCCTCGGTCTTGAGGTGATGCCCGGCGAAAGTGCCGGCGTGCGCTATGTTCGCATGGATTACTGGCACCACCGCATCAAGCTGGTGGAGGACGGCAGCGACGATCTGCTGGCGATCGGCCTCCGGCTGGCCGGCACGCTGGAACTGCGCGCCATGGTCGAGCGGCTGGAGGCGGCCGGCGTCGCGGTGCGGCGCGGCAGCCCGGCCGAAGCCGATGCCCGGCAGGTGCTGGAAGTCGCCTTTGTCACCGATCCCAACGGCTATGCCATCGAGCTCTTCCAGGGCCCGCTGGTGCAATATGATCTGCCCTTCCATCCCGGCCGGCGCATGCATGGCCGCATCCGCACCGGCAGCGGCGGCATGGGCCATATGCTGCTCAACCGCCGCGCCGATTTCGACGCCATCCATGCCTTTTACACGCTGCTCGGCATGCGCGGCGGCATCGAATATCGCATGCCGCTGCCGATCATGCCCGATCCCGTCGAGCTGATGTTCTTCCATTGCAACGACCGTCAGCATTCGCTCGCCTTCGGGCCGCCGGGCGAAAAGGCCGTCAACCATATCATGATGGAGATGGAGCGGTTCGACGATGTCGGCCTGGCCTATGACATGGTCGCCCAGGCCGGCATCCCGGTGATCATCGAGCCGGGCAGCCATGCCAATGACCAGATGCACAGCTTCTACTTCAAGAACCCGTCGGGCTTCATGAACGAAATCGGCTGGGGCGGGCGCAAGCCGACCGGGCAATCCGAATATTATCAAAAAGATGCCTATGGCCATGCGCCGGTGATGAGCAACATGAAGGGCTTCATGGTCCCGGCCTGAGCGCCGCAGTCTTTTAGGGAGACAGACAATGTCGGTACTGGACGGGCCGCGCGAGGAATGGCGGCGGATCCTTCTCGAGGGCACGCCGCAATGGGTGCGGCCGGTCGAGGACCGGCTGCTGCTGGGCGATGGCCGCACAGTCGTGGAAGCCGAGGCGATCTATCTGCCGCCGTGCGATCCCACCAAGATCATCTGCATCCACCTCAACTATGATTCCCGCCGGGTGGAATTCCGGGCGCCAGAACTGACGACGCCGACCTATTTCCAGAAGCCGCTGACCGCCTTGAATTCCCATCGCGGCAAGCTCTCGCGGCCGGCCGACTGCCAGTTCCTCAACTATGAGGGCGAAGTCGGCGTCATCGTCGGCAAGCCGATGCGCAACATCGCCCGCGACGCGGTGTGGGACCATATCGCCGGCTTTGCGCCGGTGAACGATGTCGGCGCCCAGGATTTCCGCGATACCGATGCCGGATCGATGCTGCGCGTGAAAGGCATGGACGGCTTCTGCCCGATCGGCCCCGGTATCGTCCGCGGCGTCGACATCCGCGAGCAGAGCGTGCGCACCTTCATCAACGGCCGCATGGTGCAGGAAGGCGCGCTGGCCGAGATGACCTTCGACATTCCCTACATCCTCGCCGACCTTTGCCGCCACATCACCCTGCTGCCCGGCGATCTCATCCTGTCGGGCACGCCGGCCAACAGCCGGCCGATGGCGATCGGCGATGTGGTGGAAGTGGAAGTGACCGGCGTCGGCCGCCTGACCAACATGGTGCAGGAGATCCCCGCCCCCGCCCATGACGTCGGCCATGGCCCGACCGACACCGATGCCGTGCGCCGCGTGGCACTGGGCGGCGACTGGTGGGCGCAGCAGGACGGCACCCCGGCCTGACCGCCGGACAGGAGAACAGAAGATGTGCGTGGCTGAACTGACCGACAATCTGATCGATCCCGACCTGTTTCCGGCGGATCAGGGCCCGCCGCACCGCCTGTTCGACCGCTGGCGGCAGTCCGACCCGGTGCACTGGAACCCGGCCAATCCTGCCTACAGCGGCGGCATGCCGGGCTCGTCCGGCGTCAAGGGTTTCTGGGTGCTCACCCGCTATCAGGATGTTCTCGACGTCTCGATGGACCAGGCGCGCTTCACCTCGCACGACGGCATCGTGCTGTGGGATGTGGAGGGCGAGGAACTGGAACGCCAGCGCGCCAATTTCATGGTGATGAAGCCCGAACAGCATGGCGCCGTGAAGAAGGTGATCCTGCCGCCCTTCCTGCCACGCGCGATGGCCGAACTGGCGCCCGAGGTCGACAAGCTGGCCGCCGAGATCGTCGATCGTGTCGCCGCCAGCGGTGCCTGCGAATTTGTCTTCGACGTCGCCTCGGTGCTGCCGGTGCACACTTTCTGCGAGCTGATGGGCATTCCCCCGCAATATCGCGACCAGGTCGCCGGCTATGGCAATGAGATGGCCGATGTCGAAAGCCGCACCAGCATCTCGATGGACCCGATGATCGGCCTGTTCGGCCTCGCTCAGCAGATGGCCGAGGAAAAGCGCCGCAATCCCGATGGCCGGTTGCTCAGCGCCATCGTCAACGACACGACCCTCAACCTTGATCCGATGATGATCAACCAGTTCGTGCTGGTCTTTGCCATGGCCGGGCATGAGACGACCCGCTCGACCGCGGCGCATTTCATCCATCTGATGAGCCAGCATCCCGATCAATATGCGCTGCTGCGCCGCGATTTCGACGCGCATGTAGACAACGCCATCGACGAAGTGCTGCGCTACACCTCGACCACCACCAATTTCATCCGTCACGCCGTCGCCGACTGCGAGATCGGTGGCCAGAAGGTGAAGCAGGGCGACAAGATCTACCTCTCCTATGCCGCCGCCAACCGCGATCCGGCGATGTTCGCCGACCCGCACCGGTTCGACATCACCCGCGCCAACGCCAAGCGCCACCTCGCCTTTGGCGCGGGCCCGCACATCTGTGTCGGCGCCCGCCTCGCCCGGATGCAGCTGCGCGCGCTGCTGAAGCAGATCGTCACCCGCATCCCCGATATCCACCCGGTGGGCGAACCCGAATGGCTGCGCTCGATCTGGTTCAATGCCATCATCAACATGCCGGTGGCGTTCACGCCAGAGACGGCGCATGCCTGAGCGCAACGCGCCGGCAACCCTGATCGGGCCCGACCCGTCACCGGCGGCGGGCTGAAGCCCGCGCCCAGCCCGGGAGACTGACCTTGGTACGCATGCCCAGCTATTTCATCTCGCATGGTGGCGGCCCCTGGCCCTGGATTCCCGAAATGCGCGCTGGCCTGGCGACGCTGGAAAGAGCGCTTGTCGAGATGGTTGCCGGCTTCCCGCGGCGGCCCACGGCGATCCTGATGGTGTCCGGCCATTGGGAGACCGAGGCGGTGCGCGTCATGTCGGCGGCCCGGCCCGGCATGATCTATGATTTTTCCGGCTTTCCACCGCATACCTACCAGATCGTCTATGGCGCCCCTGGCGCGCCGGCGGTGGCCGACCATGCCGCGAGACTGTTGGTCGATGCCGGCATCGCGGCCATGCTCGATCCGGCGCAGGGCTTTGACCACGGCACCTTCGCGCCCATGGCGGTCATGTACCCGGCCGCCGACATGCCGCTCCTCCAGCTGTCCATTCTCAGAAACCATGATCCGGCCGAACATTTCCGCATCGGCCGCGCGCTGGCACCGCTCCGCGACGAGGGCGTCGCGATCATCGGCTCGGGCCTCAGCTTTCACAATCTGCGCCTGTTCGGCCCGGCCGCCCGCCAGCCCTCGGCCGCCTTCGATGCCTGGCTGACCGACGCGCTCGCCAGGCCGCCGGCAGCACGCGAGCAAGCCATGCTGGCGTGGGAACAGGCACCCTTCGCGCGGGTCTGTCACCCGCGCGAGGATCATCTGGTGCCGCTGTTCGTCGCGCTGGGTGCCGCCGGCGCCGACCCTGCAACCCGCATCTATCACGATGCCGACATAATGGGCGGCGTCACGGCTTCCAGTTTCGCCTTCGGCCAGCCGGGCTGACCTCCCAGGGCTGGCGGTACGAAGCGCCCGCCGAACGCAACATGGTGGCGGGCGGCTGCGCTGCGCCGGCGGCAAGCCAGCGGGCCGGCTTGCCATCGACTGCCAGTGGCATAGAAGAGCCCTCCCAACCGCAGGGGACGCAATGAACGGCATCCGCACGATCTGGAACGAGGGCCGGGCCGCGATCCTGGGCTGGGTGCACATCCCCTCCCTGCTCGCCGTCGAGACGCTGGCGCGGTGCGGTTACGACGGGCTGGTGATCGATCTGCAGCATGGCGAGGCCGACCTTGCCAGCGCCATGCCGTTGCTGCCCGCCATCCTTGCCGCCGGCATCGAGCCCCTGGTGCGGATGCAGGCCAATGATGCCGGCGACATCGGCCGCATGCTCGATTTCGGGGCCTATGGCGTGATCGCGCCGCTGATCAACAATGCCGAGGACGCCGCCCGTTTTGCCGGCGCGCTGCATTATCCACCGCAGGGGGTGCGCTCGTTCGGTCCGCGGCGCCCGCCGATGCGCCATGGCAGCGATTATTTCGCGCAGGCTTCGCAGACGATCGTGTCGCTGGCGATGGTGGAAACCCGCGAGGCACTCGACAATCTGGATGCAATCATCGGCACGGCGGGCCTCGACGGCATCTTCATCGGCCCGGCCGATCTGTCGGTGGCGCTCGGCAAGCCTCCGCGCGCCGATACGGAGGATGCGGACGTGCTTTCCGCCATTCGCCATATCATCGCGCGCTGCAAGGCCGGCGGTCGCAAGGTCGGGATCTTCTGCAACGATGGCAGCTATGGCCGCCGCATGATCGCCGAAGGCTGCGATCTGGTCAGCCTGGCACCCGATCTGACGATGATGGCGACGGCAGCGCGCGCTTCGGTTCAGGCCGCGCGCGCCTGATCAGCCCAGCCGCGCCGGCGCGAGGCGCGGGCTGAGCAGATGGACAGCGCCCAGCGCGAGGAAATAGGCCGAGCCGGCCACGGCGAACAGCGGCGTATAGGTGCCGAGACCATCGAGCACGAAGCCGGCATATTTGGCCATCATCATGCCGCCGATCGCGCCGACCGTGCCGCCGATGCCGATCACCGAACCGACGGCGCTGCGCGGAAACAGATCGGACGGCAGGGTGTAAAGGTTGGCGGAAAAGGCCTGATGCGCCGCCGTTGCCACCCCGATCACCGCCACGTTGAGCCACAGGCTGTCGATATTCTGCGCGAAGAAGATCGGCAGCACGGCGATGGCGCACACCAGCATCGTCGCCTTGCGGGCAAAATTGACGCTATGGCCGGCGCGGATCATGCGTGACGAGGCCCAGCCGCCGACAATGCTTCCGACATCCGACAGCACATAGATCGCCACCAGCGGCGGCCCGAAGCTGACCAGATCGAGATCATAACGCTTGCCGAGGAAGCCCGGCAGCCAGAACAGATAGAACCACCAGATCGGATCGATGAAGAACTTGCCCAGCGCATAGGCCCAGGTCTCGCGCACGCCGAGCAGCCGCTTCCACGGCAGCGGCGTCACCGGATCGGCCGGATCCTGGGTGATCCAGGCCAGTTCCTCGGAGGACAGCCTGGGCTGCTCGGCCGGCCGGCGGTAAAGGCGCAGCCACAGCACCAGCCAGATCAGGCTGGCCGCCCCGGTGATGACAAAGGCGGAGCGCCAGCCATAGGCGAGGGTCAGCGCCGGCACGACCAGCGGGGTGATGATGGCGCCGACATTGGCGCCGGCGTTGAAGATGCCGATGGCGGTGGCGCGCTCGCGCTGCGGGAACCATTCGGTCACTGCCTTGATGCCGGCCGGAAAATTGCCAGACTCGCCGATGCCAAGGCCGAAGCGAACCGCCGCAAACTGCATTACCGAATAAACGCCGCCATGCGCCATGTGCGCCGCGGTCCAGATCACGAAGGCGATCGTATAGCCCAGCCGCGCGCCGATCGCGTCGACGATACGGCCAAAGCCGAGATAGCCGATGGCATAGGCGAGCTGGAAGAAGAAGATGACATTGGCGAAATCGGTCTCGGTCCAGCCGAGATCGGCGGAAAGCGTCGGCTTCAGAACGCCGATCATCTGCCGGTCGACATAGTTGATCGCTGTCGCCGCAAACAGCAGCGCGACGATCAGCCAGCGCTGGCGGCCGGTGCCGGCCGGGGTGTCCTTGCCGGCCATCACGCGGCCTCCGGCCGCGCGGCGACGATGCGACAGGCGATGCCGTGGCGGCCGTCGAAATCGGCTTGCGCCGATTGGCCGGGCGCAATCGGATGCACGCCGCTGATGGCGCCCGTCGAGACCAGCGTGCCCGCCGGAACGGCAATGCCGCGGCTGGCGAGAAGCTCGAGCAGGAACCGCACGGAACCGACCATCCCGTCCGGAAAACTGCCGGACCGCCCCTCCCCGACGATCTGCCCGTCAATGCTGACGCTGACCAGCCATCCATCGAGGTCCAGGCCCTGCCAGTCCGGCACCGGCAGCCCCAGGATCAGCCCATGGTTGTTGCCGAAATCGGACACCGTCACAGCCGGGCCATGATCGTTGATCCCGGGGAAAGGCGAACTGGCGATTTCGATGCCGACATGCACCGCGGCGATGGCGGCGGCGGCCTCCGCCAGCGTGTACCGCGTCTGCGCCGGATCCGCCTCGCGCAGCACGCAGATGAACTCGGCCTCCACGGCGCCAAAGCCGCCCTGGAAGACCGGCATTGCCACGGTCTGGCCGGCGGCATGGAAAACATGCTCGGCGGCAATCGGCCCGCTCAGCCGGTTGCTGCCGAACCGGCTTTCATGCGGCGGCCAGATGCGACCGACCTTCCAGCCGGCAACCCGGGTTGCCTGCAGGGCAATCGCCGCGTCCTGGATGCGATAGGCCGCGCCCAATGTCTCGGGCAAGGGGCCGGGATAATCGGCCAGCACCCTGGCCTCGCGCCGGGCCGACACGAAGGCGGCGGCAATGCGCGACGCATCGAAACTGGTGATCGCCGTCACAGCCGGGGAATTCCATCCATGGTCCGCATCCTTATAGGAAACCGGTGTCATCCGCAAACCTCCGAAGCGCCGCTTCGAGCGATTGCCGGTCGGCGGTGCTCGCCCAGGCCGTCGCAAGTGCCGCCCGCACCATGGGCATGGCGGCCGTGTCGGCATCGAACAGAAAGGGCATCGCCAGAAAGGCCGGGACCGCCTCCGTCTCGGCGCGGGCTGCCGCCCAGAGTGTCGCCGCGAGCGGATCGGCAACATCGGCGGCCGACGCCTGTTGCTGCAGCCATCGCATCCAGCCGGCGATCGGCAGCAGCAGCCGGTGCAGCGGCCGGCCTTGCCGCGCCGCGATGCCCAGCGTCGCGATCAGCCGATAGGGCAGTTTTTTGGAGCCATCGATGGCGATCTGATCGAGCCGATGGACAATCGCCGGGTTGCCAAAGCGCCGGAACACGCTCTCGACATAGCCGGGGAGATCAAAGCCGGCCGGCGCGCCGACACAGGCCGTTATGTCCCGTACCACCAGCGCCCGGACGAATTCGGCCAGGGCAGGATCGGCCATGGCTTCGGCAACGCTCGACCGGCCGCGCAACAGGCCGAGATAGGCCAGGCTGGAATGGGCCCCGTTGAGGATGCGCAGCTTCATCCGTTCAAAGGCGGCGACGTCATTGCTGACCGCGACGCCAACCGCGGCGAGATCGGGGCCGTGCTTCGGCAGCACATCCTCCACCACCCATTGGGCAAAGGCTTCGCGCTGCACCGGCACGGCATCGCCAAAGGCGGTGGCTTCGGCGCGCAGCCTGTCGTCGCTGGCCGGCGTGATCGCATCCACCATGGTGTTGGCAAAGCGCGCCTCGCCGGCAATCCAGGCAGCGAGATCGGCGTCGCGCCTGGCGGCGAAGGCGATGACCGCTACCGCCAGGCGCCGGCCATTCTCCGGAAGATTGTCGCACGGCAGAACGGCGAAGGGCGCCACGCCGGCCGCCCGCCGTACCGCCAGCCCCAGCGCCAGCCAGCCCACCAGGCTGCGCGGCCGCTGGCCGGCGCCAAGATCGTGGACGATATCGGGATGCGACCAGTCGAGCCGCCCCTCGGCATCCAGGCAATAGCCCTTTTCCGTGACCGTGGCGCTGACCAGCCGGATCCGCGGATCCGCCAGCCAGTGCGCGACATCATCCTCGCGGCCCGGCCCCAGCCAGCCGCGCACCGCCCCGATCACCCGCCGGGCCGGCACCGCATCGCGGATGGTGAGGGTGTAGAGACCCTGTTGCGCCGCCAGCGCATCGGTCACGCCGGCACTGCGCAGCGAAACCGCGACGATGCCCCAGCGCGGATCGCTGGCGAGCAGGCGATCGATGAAGTCCGCCTGGTGCGCGCGGTGAAAGGCGCCCGGGCCGAAATGCAGGATGCCCGGCGCGATCCCCGCCGGGTCATAGGGTGGCGGCTGGACAGCGACGCTGCCAAGGCTGGCGAGGGACAGGGTCACAGCGTCACACCGCGCTTCCAGATCGCGATCTCCCGCTCGTCATTGCGCTCGGCGGCCGTCGATTCCCCCGATGCCATCGCCAGGATGCGGTCCAGCAAGGCCGTGGCCGCGGCGGCGCTGCCGTCCGTCAGAACCCGGCCGGCATCGAAATCGATCCAGCCCGGCTTGGCCGCGGCGAGCGCGCTGTTCGATGCGATCTTCACGGTGGGGACCGGAAAGCCCAGCGGCGTGCCGCGACCGGTGGTGAACAGGATGATGGTTGCGCCCGCCGCCGCCAGGGCGGTCGACGAGACCGCATCATTTCCCGGCGCTTGCAAAAGCGTCAGCCCGGGCCGCCGCCAGCGCCCGCCATAGGGCAGCACGTCGGTGACGGCGCCATGGCCGCCCTTCTGCACCGCCCCCAGCGATTTCTCCTCAAGCGTGGTGATCCCGCCGGCGATGTTGCCGGGGGACGGGTTCTCCGAAACCGGCTGGCCATGATCGAGAAAATGCCGCTTGAAACCATTGACGAGGCCGACGATCGCCTCGAACACCTCAGGATCACTGGCTCTCGCCATCAACTGGGTCTCGGCACCGAACACTTCGGGAATTTCGGTCAGGATCGCGGTGCCGCCGGCGCCGATCACCCGATCCGCCATCAGCCCGACCAGCGGATTCGCCGTCAGACCCGAAAACGCATCGGAACCGCCGCATTTCAGGCCCAGCACGAGCTGATCAAGGTCGAACATTTCGCGCGGCTCGCGGCCGGCAGCGGCCATGAGTTCGCCCACCAGCGCAACGCCTTCGGCGACCTCGTCAGCAGCGGTCTGGGCGCGCAGCGTGCGGATCTTGTAGTGATATTCAGACGGTATCCGGGCCAGCAGGGCATCGAGCTGGTTGGATTCGCAGCCCAATCCCACGATCAGCACACCGCCGGCGTTGGGATGGCAGGCCAGCGCCGCCAGAAGTTCGCGGGTGCCGGCAAGATCATCGCCCAGCTGGGAACAGCCATGCGGATGGGGAAAGGCGTGCACGCACGCCACCGTGCCGTCGAGATGCCGACTTGCCGCCGCCGCAATCCGCTGCGCCGTGCGAGCAACGCAGCCCACGGTCGGCAACACCCAGATCTCGTTGCGGGTGCCGACGCGACCATCCCGGCGCCGAAAACCGCGAAACTGCCCAACCCCCGGCTCCGGCGGCAGCGGATGGCTCGGTTGCCACAGATAGAGCCCCTCGCCCGCCAGCGCGGTGACGAGATTGTGGCCATGAACATGGCTGCCCGCTGCTATCGCCCGGGTCGCGCGGCCGATGGGAAAGCCATATTTGTGGACAGGAGCCCCCGCCGCAATGGGCGTGATGGCCAGCTTGTGCCCCTTGGGGATGGCTTCCAGCAGCGTCACCGCCGACCCGTCCAGCGGTACATTCTCGCCGCTGGCCAGATCGCGCAGGGCCACCGCCACATCATCCGCGGCCGCGACCCTTAGGGCCGGTGGCAAGTCCGGAGCTGTGGAAATCGACATGGCGCCACGGACTAGAGGAAACCGGTGTCATTGTCTATCTGGCAATCTCAGCAAGGGTCCGCTACACAGCGACAGCAACCGGGACCACCGCGTGGACGACGACAGCAACAACAACGCCAAGCCGACCATCAACGATATCGCCCGGCTGGCCGGCGTTTCGAAAAAGACGGTGAGCCGTGTCATCAACCGCTCGCCGCTGCTGAACGAGGACACCCGCCGCCGCGTCGACGAGATTATCCGCGCCACCGGCTATGTGCCCAATCCCCAGGCCCGGGCCCTGGCGCTCCGGCGCAACTTCCTGATCGGCCTGGTCCACGACAATCCCAATGCCCAGATGGTGCTGGGCATGCAGCAGGCGCTGCTGGCGGTGCTGCGCGGTACCGAATTCGAACTGATCGTGCGGCCGGTCGACCGCGGCTCGACCAGCCTGGTGGCCGATGTGCGGGCCTTTCTGGAACGCCAGCGTCTGCATGGCGTGCTGCTGCTGCCACCGATTTCCGAAAATGACGGGCTCGCCACGCTCTGCGAGCAGCTGGGCTGCCGCTATGTCCGCATGGGCTCGGCCATGCTCGACACACCGGAACATATGGTCGCCTCCAACGACCGCGAGGCGGTGCGGCAGGCGGTCAACCATCTCATCGGCCTCGGCCACCGCCGCATCGGGCTGGTGACCGGTCCACAGGGATTTCGCTCCGCCTTCGAACGGCGCAGCGGCTTTGCGGAAGCGCTGGCCGCGGCCGGCCTGGCCTTTGACCCCCGGATCATTGTGGAAGGCACCTATCGCTTCGAATCGGGACTCGCCGCCGGTCGCCAGCTGCTCGCCAGCGAGGAACCGCCCACCGCCATTTTTGCCTCCAACGACGAAATGGCCGCCGGCGTGCTTCATGCCGCGCGGGAGCGGGGGCTCGATGTACCGGGCGATCTCTCGATCGTCGGGTTCGACGACACGGCGATTGCCGCCCATCTCTGGCCACCGCTCACCACCGTGCGCTGGCCGATCCAGGCAATGGGCAAGGCGGCGGCGATCAAGCTTCTGGATGAAGACGACGCCGAGGCCCAGCCAGCGCTTTTCCTTTCGGAACTGATCATCCGCGCCTCCGCCGGGCCCCCACGCCGCTGACGTTGCGCCCCGAAAGCGGCTTGCGCCGGGATCCTAAACCGGCTTGCGCCGAGACCCGAAAGCGGCTTGCGCCGAGATTTGACACCGGTTACCAAGACCCCGACTTCCGGAGGCCAGCTTGCGTCCCCTCGTGCTTCATCCCGACCGGCTGCTGCCCGCCGATCCGGCCACCCGCGCGGTGGCGCGTCACCTCTATGCAAGCGTTGCCGGCCTGCCCATCGTCAGTCCGCACGGCCACACCGACCCGGCCTGGTTCGCCAGCAATGCGCCCTGGACCAATGCGACCGAGCTGCTGCTGGCACCCGACCATTATCTCTATCGCATGCTCTACAGCCAGGGCGTCGGCCTCGATGCCCTGGCGGTGCCCCGCCATGGCGAAGCCCCGGACACCGACCCGCGGGAAGCCTGGCGCTGCTTCGCCGCCCATCAGCACCTGTTCCGGGGCACGCCGTCACGCATCTGGCTCGATCATGTCCTTGCCGAGGTGTTCGGCCTTGACGTGACCCTCGCGCCGGACAGTGCCGATCATGTCTTCGATCACATCGGCGCCCGGCTCGCGACGCCCGCCTTCCGGCCGCGGGCGCTGTTCGAACGCTTCGGCATCGAGCTTCTGGCCACCACCGAAGGCGCGCACGAACCGCTCGATCACCACGCGACCATCCGCGCGTCGGACTGGGCCGGCCGGGTTGTCACCACCTACCGGCCCGATGCCGTTGTCGATGCCGACCATGAGCAATTTCACGAGGCGCTGGCCTTGTTCGCGGCGCTGACCGGCGAGGATGTGACGAGCTGGCACGGCTATCTTGCCGCCCATCGCCGCCGCCGGGCGGATTTCCGCGCCGCCGGCGCCACCGCCACCGACCATGGCCATCCCACCGCCCGCACCGCCGACTTGTCGCGCCCGGAATGCGAGGCCTTGTGGCAACGCATCCTCTCGGGCCGGCACGGCGCCGCAGATGCGGAACTGCTGCGCGCCCAGATGCTCACCGAATTCGCCGCGATGAGCATCGAGGACGGCATGGTGATGCAGCTGCACCCCGGCAGCCGGCGCAACCACAATGCGCCGCTTCACGCCAGCCATGGCCGCGACAAGGGCGCCGACATTCCGGGGCCCACCGACTATGTCGAGGCGCTGCGTCCGCTGCTCGGCCGCTTCGGCAATGACAGGCGCCTCACGCTCATCCTGTTCACGCTCGACGAGACGACCTATGCGCGCGAACTGGCGCCGCTGGCCGGCCATTACCCCTGCCTGCTGCTCGGCCCGGCCTGGTGGTTCCATGACAGTCCGGAAGGCATGAAGCGCTTCCGCCGCATGACTACCGAAACGGCCGGTTTCTACAATAGCGCCGGCTTCAACGACGATACCCGCGCCTTTCTGTCCATTCCGGCCCGGCACGACATGGCGCGGCGCATCGATTGCGGCTTCCTCGCCGAACTCGTCGCCGAACATCGGCTCAGCCTCGCCGAAGCCGAAGAACTCGCCCCCGAACTCGCCGTCGGCCTCGCCCGGCGCGCCTATCGCCTTTGAGGAGCCACAAGATGTTCGCCAGGACCTATCACGCAACCCACCCCGACATGATGGCGGGTGCCAGCAACGAGGCGCTGCGCCAGCGCTATCTGGTCACCGGCCTGTTCGTGCCCGGCCAAGTGGTGCTGAACTACAGCCACAACGAGCGCTTCGTCATCGGCGGCGCCTGCCCCGGCGCCGCCCCGCTGGTGCTGCCGGCGCAGGGCGAGCCGGCCTCGGCGGCGGGCAAGCCCTTCCTCGAACGCCGTGAACTGGCGGCCGTCAATGTCGGCGCGCCAGGCCGCATCACCGTCGATGGCCAGGCCTTCGACATGGCGAGCCGCGATTGCCTGTACATCCCGATGGGTCACACCGATGTGGTGTTCGAAGGCGAAGGCGCGCGCTTCTACCTCGCTTCCACCCCTGCCCATGTCGCCAAATCGCTGAAGAAGATCGCCATCGCCGAAGCCAATCCGCTGGAACGCGGCGGCCTCGAAGGTTCGAACGAGCGCACCATCTACCAGATGGTCATTCCCGGCATCTGCGATTCGGCCCAGCTGCTGCTCGGGCTCACCATCCTCCGGCCCGGCAGCGTGTGGAACACCATGCCGCCGCACCTCCATGACCGGCGTTCGGAAATCTATTTCTACTTCGATCTCGGCGCCGATGATCGCGTCTTCCATTACATGGGTGAGCCCGACGGCATGCGCCACATCCTGGTCGCCAATGAGGAAGCGGTGATTTCGCCGCCCTGGTCGATCCATATGGGCTCGGGCACCCGCGCCTATGCCTTCATCTGGGCGATGGGCGGCGAGAACCTCGACTATACCGACATGAACGTCCTCGACATCTGCCAGTTGAAGTGACCACCATGGTTCGGCCCTTCGATCTTTCCGGGCGGATCGCCGCCGTCACCGGCGCCAACACCGGCATCGGCCAGGCCATCGCCGTGGCGCTGGCCGAAGCCGGTGCCGATGTCGCACTGATCGGCCGCACCCCGGCCGAGGACACGGCGATTGCCGTCCGTGCCGCCGGCCGCCGTGCCCTGCTGGTTCCGGCCGACCTGTCCCAGTCCGGCATCGCCGGCGACGTGGTGGCCAGCGTGCTGGCCGGGCTGGGCGGGCTCGATATCCTGGTCAACAACGCCGGCATCATCCGCCGCGCCGACAGCGTGGATTTCACCGAGGCCGACTGGGATGCGGTGATGGACACCAACCTCAAGTCGCTGTTCTTCCTGTGCCAGGCCGCCGGCCGGCACATGCTGGCACGCGGCGAGGCCCCGCGCGGCAAGATCGTCAACATCGCTTCCCTGCTCAGTTTCCAGGGCGGCATCCGGGTGCCGAGCTACACGGCGGCCAAGCATGGCGTCGCCGGCCTCACCAAGATACTCGCCAATGAATGGGCCGGGCGCGGCATCAATGTGAACGCGATCGCGCCCGGCTATATCGCCACCAACAATACCGAGGCGTTGCGGGCCGATCCGGCGCGTAACGACGCCATCCTCGCGCGCATCCCGCAGGGCCGCTGGGGCCGGCCGCAGGATCTTGCCGGCGCGGCGGTGTTTCTTGCCAGCCCGGCTGCGGACTATATCGATGGTCATGTCCTGGTGGTGGACGGCGGCTGGATGGCGCGTTGATGCAGATCACCTGTTTCGGCGAATTGCTGATCCGGCTTTCGGCGCCGGGTCGCTCGCTGCTGCTGCAGACGGCCAGCCTCGATGTCGTCGTCGGTGGCGCCGAGGCCAATGTCGCGATCGGGCTGGCCCGGCTCGGCCATAAGGCGCGCCTTGTCAGCGCCGTGCCGCCCGGGCCGCTCGGCGATGGCGTGCTGGCCGCGGTCCGCGCCGGCGGTGCCGACACCGCGGCCGTGCAGCGCCTGCCGGGCCGCATGGGGCTGTATTTCCTCAGCGTCGGAAGCGGGCAGCGCGCCTCGGAAATCGTCTATGACCGTGCCGGCAGCAGCTTTGCCAGCGCGCCGGCTGCCGCTTTTGACTGGCCGGCACTGCTCGCCGGGCAGGACCGGCTGCACATCTCCGGAATCACCCCGGCGCTTGGCCCCAATGGCACGGCGCTGGCGCTCGCCGCGGCCGAAGCCGCCACGGCGGCGGGCGTGCCGGTGTCGTTTGACGGCAATTATCGCGCCCGGCTGTGGGACGCCTGGGACGGCAATCCGCGCGAGATCCTGACGCGCCTCGTCGCCCATGCCGACATATTGTTCGGCAACCATCAGGACATCGGGCTGCTGCTCGGAACGCGCTTCGACGGCGATGGCGAGGACCGGCGGCGCGACGCAGCCGCAGCCGCCTTCGCGGCCTTTCCGCGCCTGAAGCTGATGGCATCGACCGCCCGCCGCACCGAAGACGCCGATCGGCACCGGATTGCCGCCCGCATCGACGCCCGCGACAGCCATGCGCAGACCGACGAAATGCTGGTTTCCGGCATTGTCGACCGGATCGGCACTGGCGATGCCTTTGCCGCCGGCGTGCTGCATGGCCTCGGCCAGGGCGACATCGCCCATGCCGCGCGCACCGGCCTCGCGCTGACTGTCCTGAAACATTCGCTACCGGGGGATGCCAGCCTGTTCAGCCAGGCCGATCTCGATGCTTTCCTCGCCGGCGGGGTGGATGTCCGGCGCTGAGGGCTGCTCACGCCGCGCGGTGATCGCCGGCGGCCTCGCGCTCACCGCCGTGCCGGCCCTGGCACAGCAAGCGGCCGACATCGCGGCACCGGCCGGCCGCTATCTCGGCACGGTCGAGGATGGCGTGCTGGCCTTTCGCGGCATCCGCTATGGCCGCGCTGCCCGCTTCCAGGCGCCGACGGCAGAACCGCGCGCCAGCGAGCCCGTCATCGCCCGCGGCTTCGGGCCCGCCGCCCCCCAGGCCGGCAACCGCTATCAGCCGCAAAGCGAGGACTGCCTGTTCCTCAACGTCTGGACGACCGATGCCCGCCCGGCCGCGGGAAAGCCCGTCATGGTCTATATCCATGGCGGCGCCTATTCCTCGGGCAGCAGCACCGATCCCCTGAACGAAGGCGGCCGGCTGGCGGCGTTCGGCGATGTGGTGGTCGTCACCATCAACCATCGGCTGAATGCGCTCGGCTATCTCTACCTCGCCCGGCTCGAGCCCCGACTTGCCGACAGCGGCAACGCCGGGCAGCTCGACCTGGTCCTCGCGCTGGCATGGGTGCGCGCCAACATCGCCGCCTTCGGCGGCGATCCCGGCAATGTCATGCTGTTCGGCCAGTCCGGCGGCGGCGCCAAGATCGCGACATTGATGGGGATGCCGGCGGCGCGCGGCCTGTTCCACCGCGCCGCGACGATGAGCGGCCAGCAGGTGACGGCGTCCGGCCCGCTCAACGCGACGGCGCGTACCCGCGCCTGTCTGGCGAAGCTGGGCGTGGACGCCGGCGACCTGTCGCCGCTGCTGGCGATGCCGGCCGAACGGCTGATGGAAGGCCTTGCCGCCACCGATCCGATCCTCGGCGGCAGTGTCTATTTCGGTCCGGTGCTCGACATGAAATGGCTCACCCGCCATCCCTTCTGGCCCGATGCCAATCCGCAATCGAACGCCATTCCGATGCTGCTCGGCAACACGCGGGACGAGGCGCGCGCCTTCCTGCCGCCCGGCTCGCCCAGGCTGAGCGGACTGAATTTCGACAATCTCGCCGAACGCATGGCGCCCGAGCTGCGGGTCGACATCTCGCCCGAATGGGTCGTCGCGCAGTTCCGCGCCCGCTATCCGGCCATGACCCCACAGGCGTTGCTATGGGCCGCGGTCACGGCCGGCCGCAGCTGGCGCGGCCAGGTGATCGAGGCCGAACTGCGCGCCGCCGCCGCGGCGCCGACCTGGGTCTATCAATGCGATTTCGTCGACCCGGCGCGGCCGGAACAGGGTGCGCCCCACACCATGGACATTGCGCTGGTGTTCGGGACCATCGCCCATGGCAGCAGCC
Source organism: Sphingomonadales bacterium (assembly GCA_027489695.1). Classification (GTDB taxonomy): domain Bacteria; phylum Pseudomonadota; class Alphaproteobacteria; order Sphingomonadales; family Sphingomonadaceae; genus Sandarakinorhabdus. Next base: position 9,178 of record JAIXZK010000133.1, on the reverse strand, counting down.
TGTCCGGGGACAGCCCGGCAGCCCGGGCCTGCAGCGCGACGATGATGCGCGCCTTCACCGGCTTTGCCCGTACCGGAACCCCTAATTGGCCGCAGTATCGCACCGACACGCGCGCCACGATGATCTTCGATGCCGTTAGCCGCGTCGAGAATGACCCGCGCCGCTGGGAACGCGAACTCTTCGCCCGCGTGCCCTATATCCAGCCGGGTAGCTAGGCCGTGAACTCATGAAATCCACGCCCCGTCATGCCCCGGGGGGCGGTGTCAGGAAGCCCGGCAGAGCGCTCGCTCATTTGCCAGATAGCGACGCTATCTGTCTGCAATCGCTCACTCCTGCCGGGCTTCCTGACACCGTGCCGGGGCATGGATTTCATGAGTTCACGGCCTAACGCGGCAACGGATAGGCGATGATCAGCAGCAGCGGTTCCTCGCCCAATTGCGCGATGCCGACATCGGCACCCTTGTAGAGATAGGCGGTCATGCCGGGGCCGAGTTCCCGGCTGACGCCATCCGATGTGACACGCCCGCGCCCCGAGACGACATGATAGACCTCGTCATGGCCCAGCACATGGCTGCCGATGGCGGCCCCCTTGTCGAGCGCGCGCTTGCGGAACTCGAGCGCCCGATCCGGGACCTGGTCGCTGATCCGCCAGGCCGTGCTCATCCCGATGGCGCCATGCGGCACCGGCTCGCGCACCCGCGTATCGGCTTCATCGATCACCACCATCGGCGGCGCGGCGAGCAGGGCAAGGACGATGGCCAGCTTCATGGGCGCGGCCCCTCCCGCATGGCGCGATCCCGCGCCGAGAGAGTCTCGATCGGCATGTCGGCCGTCTGCCCCGGATAGCGGCCGGATTTCGGCGCCATCGTCGCGAGATCCCAATCGGCCTCGACAAAGGGCGCGCTTGTCGGCGCCGGGGCCGGATAGCCGCCGACCACCGCCTCGTCGTCGATGATCTCGCCGCGGCCTTCGGCAATGAAGAACAACACCCGCGTGTCGTGCATGTCGCGATCCCAGGGACGGGCGCCGGCGTTGGCCAGGACATCCGTTTCGACATCCCGCGACGCCAGCACCTCGGCCCAGGCCGGCAGCGGGTCCGGTCGGACTAGCGCAACCAGCCTGGCCCGTGTCTCGCCATAGCGGCCGAACATCGGCAGCGGCTGGCCATGCTTGTCGACAGCGATATTGTCCTTCCCGAACCAGGCAAGATCGCCGTCGCCGCCCAGCATCAGGAAGGGCAGGCCAGCATCGGTGGACGGCCCGCCGCGCAAGACGTTGCCGATCGCCGTCAGCCGGCCGGTTTCATAGCGGTGGCCGACCCATTCGAGGTTCATCAGATTATAGTGCACGGCCCTGGTGCCGGGATCATAGATCAGATTGTTGACCATCACCGCCTGCACGCCGCCCTTGAGCAGCGGTGACCGCTCGACATTATGGGCCCAGATATTGCGCCAGAAAACGATCCCGGTGGCATTGTCATGGATCAGGCTGCCCTTGGAATGTTCCCCCTTGGGGTGGCTGGCATTGGCCAGCCCCTCGGCCGCCAGATTGTAGCTGAAGATGATGTTGTGGCTGGTGTTCCTGCGCCATTCGGCCAGATTGGCGCCGTTGAAGCGCGGGCCCGAGGCCGACATGTTCTCGTCGATGCCCCAGGTGAAGCTGCAGTGATCGATGATCACGTCATGGGCAGCAACCGTCGACAGCGAATCGGCTTCCCAGCCGGAAAGTGGCGGTTGCCCGTCACGCCCGGTGCGGACGCGGATGTGCTTCAGGATGACATCATGCGTCTTCAGGTCGATGCCGCCACGGATGATGGTGATGCCCGGCGAAGGCGCCGTCTGGCCGGCGACGGTCAGATAGGGTTCGTTGATCGTCAGCGTCGTGCGACCAAGATCGATGACGCCGCCAACCTCGAAGACGACAATGCGCGGCCCCTTGGCATCGAGAGCAGCCTTGAAGGAGCCGGGGCCATCGGCGGCGAGATTCGTCACGCGAAGGATGCGACCGCCGGCGCCGCCCCTTGTGGCAGTGCCCCCGGCCACGGGGACTTCGACCGCCGGCGATCCGGCGGCAGCGGCGGGCGCAGCGTTGCCGACAAGCAACACCAGCGCGGCGATCAAAAAGTGGCGCGGCATGGGACGACTTGCCTCCGACTGGTACGCTTGACAACCGCCAAGGGGCAGTCCAGTGATTTTTATGACACCGGTTACTTAACCAAGCATTCCGGTGAAAAGCCACTAAAAAGTGGCCTATGGGAGGATTTCAACCCGCCAGCGCCAGCCCGCGGGCCGATCATGCAAAATTTCCATGCTCCCTCGACGGCCATTATCGTCTGTCCCAGATGGTAACCGGTGTCATAAGGAGCAAGACAAACCAGGGGAGGTTCTCATGTCCAACACCATTTCCACGCATGGTGCATCGCTGCTCGGCCGAGTCTCGCTCATGGCCCTTATGCTCGGCGCCGGCGCCGCCAATGCCCAGCAGACGCCGGCCGCCACGGCCAGCAGCGCGCCGCCCGAGGCCGAAGAAATCGTCGTCACCAGCTTTCGTGCCTCGCTTGGCGCCGCACTCGACCTGAAGCGCGCCAATGTCGCCGCCGTCGATGCGATCGTGGCGGAAGACATCGCGAAATTCCCGGATCAGAACCTGGCCGAATCGCTGCAGCGCATCCCGGGCATCTCGATCCAGCGCGACGCCGGCGAAGGCCGCGCCATCACCGTCCGCGGCCTTGGCGCGCAATTCACGCGCGTGCGGTTGAACGGTCTCGAAACCGTCGCCACCTCCACCGATGGCGCCTCCGCCAACCGCGACCGCGCCTTCGATTTCAATGTCTTCGCATCGGAACTGTTCAACTCGATCGTGGTCCACAAGACCGCGGAAGCCAGCCTGGACGAAGGCTCGCTCGGCGCGGTCGTCGATCTCAACACCGGCAACCCGCTGGCTGGCAAGGCCGGCTTCACGGCGGTGGCCTCGGTGCTGGGATCCTACAATGATCTCAGCAAATATGTCGGCCCGCGCCTCGCCGGCCTGCTTTCGTGGCGCAACGACGCCGGCACCTTCGGCGCCTCGATCTCGGCCGCCTATTCCCGCACCGAAGTCGATCAGCTCGGCAGCAACACGGTGCGCTGGGTCCAGACCCGCTTCGATTCGGTTGACGGCGTCCCCTGCTTCACCTCGGACGGCACTGCGACCGGCGCCGCCAGGCCGAACAGCGGCGGCATCTATGTCTCCAACCCGACCTGCGACCGGGTCGCCCTGTCCTTCCACCCGCGCATCCCGCGCTATGGCCGCATCGAGAACGACCGCGAGCGCCTGGGTCTGACCGGCAGCGTGCAATGGGCGCCGAGCGACCGCACCAAGATCTCGGTCGACGCGCTCTATTCGCGCTTCGACGAAGAGCGCAAGGAGCAATGGGCCGAAGTGCTGTTCCGCACGCTGGAGCGGCCGGTCGATGTGCTGGGTCCGGTCGTCGATGCCAACAACAACCTGATCAAGGCCAGCTTCAACGATGCGCCCGTGCGCACCGAAAATTATTATCGCCGCTCGCGTACCGAATTCTGGCAGGTTGGCGGCAGCTGGAACCAGGAAATCGGCGACAATTTCCGCTTCACCCTGCTGGGCGGCGCTTCCCGCTCCAATGCCAGCATCCCGGTGGAAACGACGCTGATCTACGATGATCGCGATGCGCAGGGCTTCGAATATGATTACACCAACATGCGCAACCCGCTCATCCGGTTCGGCACCGATGTAAACAACCCGGCCAATTTCCAGCTTTCGGAAATCCGTGACCGGCCTTCCAGTGTCGTCAACAACTTCCGCACCGCCCAGTTGCGCACCGAATGGGACGTGATGGAAGGCCTGACCCTGAAGGTCGGTGCCGTCTATCGTCGCTTCTCCTTCGACACACAGGCCTTCACCCGCGATACCGTGGTCTGTGGCAATGGCGGGGTCGACCGGGTGCTCGGCACGCTGACCTGCTCCCCCTCCTCGACCTTTGGCCCCACCGCCATCTACGGCTTCCCGGGCACCGCCGCGCTTTCCACCACGGTCAACCTCGGCAATGCCGGCCAGCCAGCCGGCACCACCAGCACCTGGGTGGTGCCCGATCTGGTCAACGCCGCCGATTTCACCAAGCTGTACCAGCGCACGGCCGCGATCGACGCCAGCAACACCCGCAGCGTGGTCGAAGCGGTCAAGGGCGCCTATTTCGAAATCAACGGCAAGGGCTCGCTGTTCGGCCTGGACTTCGCCGCCAACGCCGGCCTCCGCTACGCCCGCACCGATCAAAGTTCGACCGGTCTCGTCAGCGGCGCCGCCGCCACCGTCAAGCGCAGCTATGATGACTGGCTGCCCTCGGCCAATCTGGCGCTGTTCCCGCACAAGGACATCGTGATCCGCCTCGCTGTGGCCCGGGTCGTCACCCGTCCGTCACTGGGCAATCTGACGCCGGGCGGCACCGTCGACGGCTTCAACTTCCGCATCAACTACGGCAACCCCTTCCTCGAACCCTTCCGGGCCACCAATTATGATGCGGCGGTGGAATGGTATTTCGCCGAGGATTCGGTGTTCTCCGTTGCCGTCTTCGCCAAGGATGTCGCCAGCTTCCCGATCCCGCAGGTGCGCCAGGACACCTTCGCTTCGACCGGCCTGCCGACGTCGATCATCCCGCCGTCGTCGCCCGCCGCAATCAATCCCGAAAGCCAGCTGTGGACGATCAACTCGATCACCAATGGCACTGGCGCCAGTCTCAGGGGCATCGAAATCGCCGTCCAGGCGCCCTTCAAGTTCCTGCCGGGCTGGCTCAGCAATTTCGGTGGCCTGGCCAATGTGACCTTCGTCGGTTCCAGCGCCGATTATGCGGTGTCAGGGCCGGTGGTGGTGGCCAAGGTGCCCGGCACCAACGCCTTTGGGCCACTGGTCAACTCGGTCCGCACCTCCACCCTGTTCGGTCTGTCCAAGCGGGCCTTCAACGCCACGCTCTACTATGACGACGGCAATTTCTCGGCCCGCGTCGCCGGCACCTATCGCAGCAGCTTCAACGACGCTGTCAGCGCCACCGGCAATGTCTTCGAAGGCTATGGGGACACTTTCAACCTCGATGCCTCGGTGCGTTACAAGATCACCAAGAATATCGAGATCAGCCTCGAAGGCATCAACCTGACCAACAACTGGCGCTATCGCTTCACCGATGTGGACGCCCAGCGCAATTACGAGAATGTGCAGTTCGGGCGCACCTTCCTGTTCGGTGCCCGCTTCAAGATCTGACCGGGAAGCGATGACAGGCAAGCGATGACCGGGGAGCGCGGCGGCCGATGATCCTTGACCGCCGCGCCGCCCTGGCCAGCCTTGGCGCCACGCTCCTGCTGCCGGGCAGCGCGGCGGCGCAGGGGTCCGCTGCATCCTCCAGCCTCGATCCCTTTGCCGCCATGCAGTGGCAGCGCGGCCTGGAAGGCCAGCGCCGCGCCGACCTTGGCAACGGCCGCTTCCGCAATCCGGTTTTCGCCGGTGACCACCCCGATCCGGCCATCTGCCGGGATGGCGAGGATTTCTACCTTACCTTCTCCAGCTTCGATGCCTATCCGGGCATCGTCATCTGGCACAGCCGCGATCTGGTGAACTGGCAACCGGTAACGGCGGCGCTTCGGGTGCCGATCGGTTCGGTCTGGGCCCCCGCCCTCGCCCGCCATCAGGGCCGCTGGTATTGCTATATCCCGGCCCGCACGCCGGCGCGGCGCTCGATCTTCGTCATCCATGCCGATGATGTGCGTGGCCCCTGGTCGGACCCGATCGATCTCGGCCTGCCGGCGCATATCGATCCCGAACATGTGGTGGACAGCGACGGCAGCCGCTGGCTGTTCCTTTCCCAGGGCGACCGGGTGCGGCTGACGCCCGACGGCCTCGCGCTGGCCGGCCCGGTCGAGCATGTCTATGATCCGTGGCGCTATCCCGAGGAATGGGTGGTGGAAAGCTTCGCACCGGAAGGGCCGAAGCTCACCCGGCGCGGCGACTGGTGGTACATGACGCTCGCGGTCGGCGGCACCGCCGGCCCGCCGACCGGGCACATGGTGATCATGGCACGGTCGCGCCAGCTGGCCGGCCCCTGGGAGCAATGCCCGGGCAACCCCCTGATCCGCACGCGGAGCGCTGCCGAAAAATGGTGGTCACGCGGGCACGCCACCTTGTTCGAGGGGCCGGGCGGCCAATGGTGGATGATCTACCATGGCTATGAGAACGGCTATTGGACGCTCGGCCGCCAGACCCTGCTGGAACCGGTGCGCTGGCGCGGCGACGGCTGGCCAGAGCCCGTGGGCGGCGACTTGTCGCGCCCGCTGAAGTTGCCGCGCCGGCTGCCGGATCAGCGCCACGGCCATGAATTGTCAGACGATTTCCGCCGTGACCGGATGGGCACGCTGTGGTCCTTCTACGATCCGGGTCCTGCCGAAAGCCGCCGCCTGCGCCGGGCCGATGGCGTGCTGCACATGGCCGGCAAGGGCAGCGGGCCGGCCGATTGCAGCCCGCTGACGCTCATCGCCGGGGACCAGCGCTATCGCGTCGAAGTCGATATCGAAATCGGCGACGGTGCCGAAGCGGGGCTGCTGCTGTTCTACAATCGCCGCCTCCATGCCGGCCTCGGCCTTGGCCCGGACGGCCTGGTGATGCACCGCTATGGCATGCCGCGCCGCCGTCGCGAGCTGGCCGGCACCAGCCGCCTGCGGCTGGCGCTGACCAACGACCGCAACATCCTGACCATGCACAGCAGCACCGATCGCGGCGCCAGCTGGCGCAAGTTCGATGTGCAGATGGAGCTCTCGGGCTATCACCACAATGTTGCCTATGATTTCCTCAGCCTGCGTCCCGGCCTTTATGCCGCGGGGCCGGGAGAAGCCCGTTTCGCCAACTTCACCTATCGCGCGCTCTAGATGCTGACCCGCCGCTCCCTGCTCGCCGCCGGGCTCGCGGCCAGCGGCGCCGCCGGCCAGTCCCCGCCACCGCGGGTCGCCGGTGCCGCCAGTGTCGCCGGCCTGCCCGACCCCGCCGAAACCATCGACCTATGGCCCGATGGCGCTCCGGGGGCGCCGCACCTCCTGCCGGTCGAAACCGTGGTCGAACGTTCGACCGACCGGCAGCTGACCGACCGCGCGGTATATGGGATCAGCCGGCCGCGCCTGGTGGTGTTTCGCCCCGAACGGCCCAATGGCGCGGGTCTGCTGGTCATGCCCGGCGGCGGCTATCGCTGGGTGGTGATCGACAAGGAAGGCTATGAGATCGGCCGTCATTTGTCGGCACGCGGCTTCACCGTGTTCGTGCTCTTCTATCGCCTGCCCGGGGAGGGCTGGTCGGCCGGAGCCGATGTCGCGCTGGCCGATGCCCAGCGGGCGATGCGGCTGATCCGCCACGGTGCCGGCGACCTTGGCCTCGATCCGGCACGCATTGCGGCCATGGGCTTTTCCGCCGGCGGCCATGTCTGCGCCGATCTTGCCACCCGCTTTGCATCACGCGTCTATCAACCGGTCGACGCGGCCGACAGCATCTCCGCCCGCCCGCGGCTGGCCGCCCCCATCTATCCGGTCATTTCGATGACGCCGCCCCTCGCCCATGCCGGCTCGCGCCGCCTGCTGCTTGGCGACAATGCCACGCCCGCCCGCGAGGCCGCCCATTCGCCGGACCGCAATGTCCCGCCCGATGCACCGCCCGTCTTCCTTGTTCATGCCGAGGACGATGAAAGCGTTCCGGTCGGCAATTCGCTGCTGCTGCACGCGGCCCTGCGCGCCCGCGGCGTGCCCGTGGAGATGCACCTCTTCACCCATGGCGGCCACGGCTTCGGCCTGCGCAGGGCCATCGGCAAGCCCGCCGCCAGCTGGCCGGACCTGTTCCTGGCCTGGGCCCATAGCCAGGGGCTGCACTGACACGGCGCGGTTCAGCCCCGCACGTCAGGCTGAACACGCCAGCGCCAACACCAGTTTCGATTCTGCGCCCGGAAGGACACCAAAACCTTCCGGGCCACTGGTTCCAGTTATCAGAAATAGGCGATCAGGCTGCAGGCACCATATCGCGTGTCGCCATCGGGCGGTGCATTGGGGGCATCGGCAAAGAAGGGCCCTTTGCGCAAATAGGTAAAGTCCGCCTCGGCGCGCAGGGCCTTGGGTATGATCCAGTAGCGCACGCGCAGATCATATTGCTCACCGGCATAGTTTCGCGCGTTGCCACCGGGATCGCGGACGCCGGTTGACGCAAAGGCATCGGTCACGCTCGGTACGGACAAGGTGCGGAACTCGGCCATGCCGTCGAGGCGCTTGTTCGGCGTCAGTTCGAGACGCACGCCCGCGGAGCGGATGTTGGCGCGGTTTATTTCGCTGTAGATGCCGCTCGGCGCGAAATCGAGCGGCGCGTTGCCCTGCAAGGTATCGAACCGACCATAGGTGCCATCGGGATGGCTACCGGATGCATAGTCATAGACCAGCGAAAGATGCGGGGCCCAGGCGCCGCCGAACGTCTTGCCGACGGAAAAATGGGTGAACAAGGCCTCAACATTGCGGGTTGGGGCATTGGGGGTCACGCTGCTGGAGATATGGCCGAACTGGACAATGGTTTCCGCTTCCCAATCGAACCTGCCGGGGGCCGGGTTACGGTACCAGCGCAGATCGATGGTGTGCAGGTTACGGTCCAGCGTCTGCAGGTTTGGCCGGTCATGTTCGGCAAAGCGGAAGTAGCCGACGTCAAACCTGCTATCCGCGATCAGCTTGGGCGACGTCGCATAGGCGCCCCATAGCACGGAGGCGGTCGATTCCCGGTCGAGTTGCACCTTGTTGTCCAGGATGCTCGCCTTGTCCGACGGCAGCCGGATTTGCGGCATCAGCCAGAACATGGTGATGGCGCCGCCCGTCTTGCCGACAAAGTCCGTGCGTACGCCGGTGACCCCGTTGGTGGTGTTGCGGTACTCGAGGCCACTCAGGAGCCGCCCCGATCCCAGCGTCATGGTCATGCGTCCGGCTTGGACCGAGGTCTTGGTCCCCGTTCCCAGCGTGTCGCCCAGATTGGCGCCGATATAGGCCTGCACGGGTTCGAGCGCGTTGACTTCGTTGACGGTCACGGGACTGAGCGGCCCGTCGTTATAGGCCCGCGCGTCGCGCAGTTCACCGCCGATGCGCAGCGGCCCCATGGTGTAATCGATCAGGAG
>JAIXZK010000049.1 GCA_027489695.1 Sphingomonadales bacterium | reverse complement strand
ATCCGCTGTTCACACGGAAGGCGGCGACCGATGTCTCCTATCTCGCCTGCGCCCACGACATGCTGGCGGCGCGCAACATCTACCCGGCGTTCGCCAGCCACAATGCGCTGACGGTGGCGACGATCCTTGAATGGGCGGGGCCGAATCGCGACTTCGAATTCCAGCGCCTGCACGGCATGGGCGAGGGGCTCTACGAGCGGCTGGTGCGCGAGGAGGGCTATCGTTGCCGCACCTATGCCCCGGTCGGCGGCCATCGTGACCTGCTCGCCTATCTCGTCCGCCGGTTGCTCGAAAATGGCGCCAATTCGAGCTTTGTCCATCAGCTTGCCGATGAGAGCGTCAGCGACGCAGACCTGCTCGCCGATCCCGCCGCCAAGATCGCCAGCGTCGGCGGCGCGCCGCACCCGTCGATTCCGCTGCCGGTGCGATTGTTCGGGGATCGCGACAATTCGGCGGGACTCGACCTCGCCGATGCCGAGGTGCTGGCAAAGACCGCCGAAGCCATCCTGACCTTCGACGAAGCCGACGCCGTGTTCGGCAAGCGCACCAGCGTCGGCGACTCGCATGATCGCTACGCCAACATCGGGGTCAGCACCCTCCTGCAGCGCATCGACGCCGCCGATGCCGCTTTCCCCGCCTGGTCCGCCACCCCTGTCGCCGCCCGCGCCGCCATCCTCGAACGCCTCGCCGAGCTCATCGAAGCGGATCGCGAGGCGCTGATGGCGCTTCTCGTCCACGAAGCCCGCAAGACCATCGGCGATGCGCTGGGCGAAGTCCGCGAGGCCGCCGATTTCTGCCGCTATTACGCCGCCGAGGCACGGCGCCACTTCACCCCGGTGACGCTGCCCGGCCCGACCGGCGAGCGCAACGAACTCCGCCTGGACGGCCGCGGTGTCTTTGCCTGCATCGCCCCCTGGAATTTCCCGCTGGCGATTTTCATCGGCCAGGTCGCCGCGGCGCTTGTCGCCGGCAACACGGTGATCGCCAAGCCGGCGCCGCAGACGCCGCGCATCGCCGCCCGTGCCGTCGCCCTCGCTCATCGTGCTGGCGTGCCCGCCGACGTGCTGGCCCTGGCCATCGGCGGCGGCGACATCGGCGAGGCGCTGGTTCGCGCGCCGCGCGTCATGGGCGTCGCCTTCACCGGTTCGACCGCCACCGCCCGCCGCATCGCCCGCGCGCTGCTCGATGACGAGAGCCGCCCGCTCGTGCCGCTGATCGCCGAAACCGGCGGCATCAACGCGATGATCGTCGATTCGACCGCGCTCACCGAACAGGTGGTGCAGGATGTCATCACCTCGGCGTTCCGCTCGGCCGGCCAGCGCTGCTCGGCGCTGCGGCTGCTGCTGCTGCAGGAGGACATCGCCGACCGCACCCTCGAGATGCTCAAGGGCGCCATGGACACGCTGGTGATCGGCTTGCCCCAAGACCCCGCCACCGATGTCGGCCCGGTGATCGACGCCGCGGCGCATCGCCGGCTGGAGGATTACGCCATCAGCCAGCGCGCCCGCTGGGTCCACCGCCTGGCTGTGCCGGCGACCGGCGATTTCGTCGCGCCGACCGTCATTCGGCTCGACCGCATCGCGGATCTTCGCGACGAGTGGTTCGGGCCCTTGCTCCACGTCGCCACTTGGCGCGCCGGCGAGCTTCCCGAAACCGTCGGCGCGGTCAACGCGCTCGGCTATGGCCTGACCATGGGGCTGCACAGCCGCATCGCCACCACCGCCGCCGCCGTCACCGCGACAGCGCAGGTCGGCAACCTCTACATCAACCGCTCGATGATCGGCGCGGTCGTGGGCTCACAACCCTTCGGCGGTGAGGCGCGCTCCGGCACCGGCTTCAAGGCCGGCGGCCCGCATTATCTGCTGCGCTTCGCCACCGAACGCGTGGTGTCGACCGACACCACCAGCGCCGGCGGCAATGCAACGCTGCTGTCGATCGAGGATGTGGGTGGGATCTAGAGGGGCGCCTCAAGCGGCAAGGGATTCGGGTCCACGACCTTCGGCTTCCCATCACCGTAGCCAAGTGATCCATTGGAACACTTATCTCTTGATTTCTGTGATCCATTGGACCAGAAAAGGCGATGGCCGGCGCGCGACCGATCACCGTCATCGAAACCCCGGAATTCCTGGCGGCGACGCGCAAGCTGATGAGCGACGAGGAGCGGGCAGTGCTGGTCGATTATCTCGCCTATCATCCGACCGCCGGCGACCTTATCCCGGGCACCGGCGGCCTCCGCAAGCTACGCTGGGGATTGGCGGGGCGGGGCAAGCGCGGCGGTGCGCGGATCGTCTGTTTTCACCACAATGCCGACATGCCGCTGTTCGCCCTCACTGCCTATGCCAAGAACGAGCGTGCCGATCTCAGCCAGCAGGACCGCAACGACTTCAAACGCCTGACCGCAGCGCTGGTCGATAGCTTCAAAGGAATGGCATCATGAGCGAGGTTGCCGACAGTATCCGGCGCGGGTTGGAACAGGCGATTGCCTATGGAGAGGGCCAGGCCGATCTCGCAGCCTTCAGCGTCCATGTCCCCACCGAGGTTGACGTCAAGGCGATCCGCACTCGTCTAGGCTTGACCCAGCAGCAGTTCGCCGGGCGCTTCGGCTTCAGTGTCAACACGCTGCGCCATTGGGAGCAGGGGGCGCGCCAGCCCGAGGGCCCGGCGCGCGCCTATCTGATCGTGATCGACCGCGCTCCCGAAGCGGTCGAGGAAGCGTTGCGCGCGGCATAACGCTGTCGTGGCGATAACTTTTCGGCCCCGCCGTTGGTGGGATGGGCGATGCCATCGAAGCGGATGCAGTGGACGGCCGCTCTCCCTGCCTACGCCCCGGCCGTCACCACCGTGCGCGGATCGATCAGCGTGCCGTCCGGCGCTGCGGTGAAGGCGACCTGGGTCGGATAGGCGAAATCGATCCCGAGCTCGGCAAAGCGGCGCAGCATCGCGATGCAGAGCTCGTGGCGGACCCGCATCATCTCGGCGTAATCGCCCGAGGTCACGAAGAAGATCAGCTCGAAATCCAGGCTGGAGGTGCCGAACGCCGTCATGTGCAGCCGGCCGAAGCGGGCGCCCTCGATCGGTTCGATCAGCGCCTCGACTTCGCCGGGCAGGCTCGCCACGGCCTCGGGCGCGGTCTGGTAGATGATGCCGAAGCGCAGCGGCACCCGGCGTTCCTCGACGCGGGCGAGGTTAGTGATCTGGCTTTCGAGCAGCTTGGCGTTCGAAACGATCAGCTGCTCGCCGGACAGCAGGCGGATGCGCACCGTCTTCAGCCCGATCGCTTCGACCGTACCGCTGTTGCCGCCGAAGCTGATCGTGTCACCGACCGAGAAGGGCCGGTCGAACAGGATCGCCAGCGCCGCGAACAGATCGCCGAAGATGCCCTGGGCGGCGAGGCCGATGGCGATGCCGCCGACGCCGAGGCCGGCGACCAGCGCGGTGACGTTCACGCCGAGATTGTCGAGCACCAGGATCAGCGCCAGCGCCCAGACGATGACGTTGACCAGCACGGTGATGATGCCGAGCGCCGAGGTGAAGGCGGCATGATCGGCGACGTTGGCGGCGCGGCGCTGCACCAGGCTGAGGATGATCTCCCGCAGCCAATAGGCCCCCTGCACCGCGAAGCCGATGGTGAAGACGATGTCGACGGCGCGCTGCAGGATGCCGGGCGGCGCGATGACATGGGTGACGATATCCGCCGCCAGCGCCGCGATGAAGAAGCTGCGCGTGCGCCGCACGATGCGGCCGAGGAAACCGCGCCAGGTGGTGACGGGGTGGTTCTGGCCGAGCGCGCGCACCACGCCCCAGCGGATGGCGCGGAAGGCGAAGAACAGCCCGACGGCGATGCCGATGGCGATGAGCGCCGTGGTGCTGTCGTCGCGCAGCCAGAACAGCGTGTCGCGGCTGATGGCGAAGACGTCGTCGGGCAGTGCCTTCAGGGTGTCGACGGCGGTGACGGTCGTTGCGGGGGAGGTCGGATCGGCCATCACCCGTCAACCATCGCGGCCAGCGCCGGCTCCGCCCAGGCCGGGCGGGCGACGACGAGCGGTGCGCCGCCAAGGGTCAGCGGGCCCGCCGCTGCCTCCACCCGCAGATGGGCGATGCCGCGCGTGCCGCGGTGCCCGCGCAGGCTGCCGGCGCTGCGGCCGGCGGCATCCACGATGGCGCGTTCGTCGCCGGGATCGGCGGACAGCGCCACCGGCAGCAGGCGGCGCCGCACCTTGTCGCGATGGTGCATGCGGGCGGTATTCTCCTGGCCGACATAGCAGCCCTTGGTGAAGCTGACGCCGTTCAGCAGGTCGGCGCCGGTTTCGAGCCAGAGGAGATCGTCGCTGCCGATGTCGGCGCTGCCGGGCACGCCGACGTCGAGCCGATGTGCATCCCAGGCGTCGGCGCCCGGCTCGGCCGCGCCCGGCGTCGCCAGCCAGCGCGCGCCGAGCTCGGCGGTGCGCGGGTCGGCCGGCTGGTGCAGCGCGTCGTCGCCCCAGGCGGCGCAGACCGCGAACGGCGCCGGCGCGATCGTCACCGCCTTGCGCAGCCGGTACATCGTCAGCCGGCGTACCAGATCGGCATGGCGGGCGGCGGCGACATCGATCAGCACGCCATCGGCGCGCCCGAACAGGATCATGTCGAACAGCGTCTTGCCCTGCGGGCTGAGCAGCCCGGCATAGGCCGCTTGTCCGTCGGCCAGCGCCTCGACATCCTGGGTCAGCAGCCCTTGCAGGAACGGGCGGGCGTCGGCGCCGCCGATGGCGATGACGGTGCGGTCTTCGAGTTGGACGATCATGGCGATGGCTTTAGATCGGCGGGGCGATTCGGCCAAATTCGGCGGCGACGGACGGGCGGCCGGCGCGTTCGGCGCTTGACTTCCGGCCCCGGCATCGCCAATGACCCGCACTTTCCGCGCGGCCACAAGGCCGGCGGTCCGCTGCTATTGAACCGAGACAAGCCATGGCCAAGCCGACAACCATCAAGATCAGGCTCGTGTCGACCGCCGACACCGGCTATTTCTATGTCACCAAGAAGAACCCGCGCACGCAGACCGAGAAGCTGAGCTTCCGCAAGTACGATCCGGTCGCGCGCAAGCATGTCGACTTCAAGGAAGCGAAGATCAAGTAAGCCAGTCCGGGCCTGCCCTGGCGGGCCCGATCTGTTGCGTGGTCGCCGGGTTGGGCTGGCGCCACGAGCATACCGCGCCGTTCGGGCGCCGTGTCAGGCCGCTTCGGCTTCCGACACCCGGTTGCGCCCGGTGCGCTTGGCCGCATAAAGCGCCGCATCGGCACGGGCGAGCAGCGTTTCGCCATCGTCATCGATTGCCAGCATCGTCGTGCCGACGCTGATCGTCAGCCGTTGTGCATGGCAAGCGCCCCCGATTGGCGTGCGCGCCACCTGCATCACCAGCCGCGCCGCCAGCGCCCGCGCCCTCTCGGGCGCGGTATCGGGCAACAGCACGACAATTTCGTCACCCCCGAAGCGGGCGATGGTATCGCCGGTACGCAAGCCCGATCGCACCGCATCGGCGACACAGCGCAGCGCCTGGTCGCCGGCGGCATGGCCCCAGCGATCGTTGAACGGCTTCAGATTGTCGACATCGATCATCAGCACCGCCAGGGGCTGCATGGCGGCGCGCGCCGCCATGATCGCGGCCGGCAGCGCCTGATCGAGATGATGGCGGTTGTGCAGGCCGGTGACCGGATCGCTGACCGCCAGCCGCCAGGCCGCGCGGCTTGCCGCCGCCGCTGCCATTGCCTGCTGCTGTCGGCGCAACAGGGCGCCGAGCCGGGCGCGGACTTCATCACGATCGATCGGCACCCCGGCGGCATCGGCAACGCGCAGCCGGAACGCCGCGGCCAGGGCATCGGGGTCGGTGCGCGGCACCAGGGCGAACACCAGCGGCGCCGGGTCGAGGCGGCAGCACATCGCCATCAGATGGGCAAGATCGGCCCGCCATGCCGGCGTTTCCGCCAGGAATACGAGGATGGTCGGGCCATCGGCAAAGTCAGCGTCGGCAATTTCGTCCGATGATCGCAGCGCGAGGCATGTGGTGGGCGGCAGCAATTGCCGCAGCCAGTCAACAGCTCCGGCGGCTTCCGAACCGCCAACCAATAGTACCCGCACCGCCATGGCGATGTTCGTTCCTTTGCCCCCGCGGCGACCGCCTCGAACATGACGTTCGTGGCGTTCGCCGCCCTGTTGGCGCCGCCCCGCTGTGCACAACGTCGCATTTCGGTGCGCCGCTTGGCAAGCGACCCCTCCGGCCCCTAGTGAGGAGGAAGAACGGCGCGAGGTGAGCCATAGCAATGCTGGATCACAAAAAAGTTAACGGCGCCGTTCCGACCCCGGCGCCGCCGGTGCTCGCCCTGCAGGCGCTGGCCCATGTCGCCGGCGATGAGGATCTGCTGCCGCGTTTCCTCGCTCTGTCGGGCCTCGATGCCGCCGCCCTGCGCGCCGGTGCCGGGGATCCGCAGCTGCTCGCAGCGCTGATCGAGTTCCTCGCCGGCCGCGAATCGGATCTGATCGCCTGTGCCGATGCCCTTGGTGTCCCGCCCGCCGTGCTTGCCGCCGCCGGGCCGGCGCTGCTCCGTTCCGAAAGCTGATCCCATGTCGCGCCCGCTCATCATTTCCGATTGCGATGGGGTTCTGCTGAACTTCATCGATCCGTTCGTCGCCTATCTCGCCAGCGAGCATGGGCTGACGCTGCGGATGACGTCGTTCGCCCTGTCCGGCAACATCCATGACGCCGCCGGCGAGCCTGTCGACGCGGCGCGCTTCCCGATGCTGCTCGATGGCTTCTTCACCACCCATATGCCGACCCAGACGCCGATCGATGGCGCGGTGGCGGCGCTCGCCGATCTCGCCGCGGACTGCGATATCGTCATCCTCACCAACATCGGCGATCGCCACGCCGCGACGCGCACCGAGGAACTCGCCCGGCTTGGCATGCCCTATCGTGTCATCGGCAATCTCGGGCCGAAGGGCGGGCCGGTGGCGGGGCTGGTCGAAAGCTTCCAGCCGAGCCTCGCGGTGTTCATCGATGACCTGCCGCCGCATCACAGTTCGGCAAAAAAACTGGCGCCGGCCGTGCATCGCCTGCACATGGTGGCGGAGGAGCCGTTGCGGGAGCTGATCCCGCCGGCGCCCGACGCCGACGCCCGTATCGATGATTGGGCCGAAGCCCATGCCCATATCCGTCGCCTGATCGAGGCCATTTGATCGAGGAGCCCGCATGACCAGCCCCGAATCCCGTCTTGCCGAACTCGGCATCACCCTGCCGGTCGCCGCGCCGCCGGCCGCCAATTATGTGCCCACCGTGCTCGTCGCCGGGCTGCTGCACATCTCGGGCCAGATTCCGTTCGCCGACGACGGCAGCCTGTTGAAGGGCCGGCTCGGCGAGAATGTCGATGTCGCCTTCGGCCAGGAAGCGGCGCGGCGCTGCGCCATCGGCGTCATCGCCCAGGCCAAGGCAGCGCTCGGTGACCTCTCGAAGGTGGCGCGCGTCGTCAAGCTCAACGTCTTCGTCAATTCGGCACCGGGCTTCACCGATCAACCGGAAGTCGGCAATGGCGCGTCGGACCTGATGGTGGCGGTGTTCGGCGAGGCGGGGCGCCATGCGCGCTCGGCCGTCGGCGTCGCGGTGCTGCCGCGCGGTGTCGCCGTCGAGATCGACGCCGT
>JAIXZK010000393.1 GCA_027489695.1 Sphingomonadales bacterium | reverse complement strand
TGCAGGCGGAAGAACAGGAAGCTCCACAACAGGTTGAGGAAACCGTTGAGGGCGAACAGGCCGAGCAGCGTGTCGGCGGCGGCGCGGCTCGGCGTCGCCATCCAGGCCGTCGTCGCCGCGATGGCGCCGAGGCCGAAGATCAGCGTCCAGGCCGGGGCGTAGATGAAGTCCGGCGGCGACCAGCTCGGCTTGACGAGCCCCTGATACCAGGGGCCGATATCGGTCATCGTCGCGCCGAGGATGGCGATGAAGCCGGCGACAAGCGCTGCCACGGTCGCCGGCAGCAGCCAGCGACCGAGGCTCATCGCCGCCTCGTCAGCGCGTTTCACGCCTGCACTTCGCGCTTGCCGCCGAAGATCGCGCCGATCAGCTGGCGGGTGTCCTTGATGAAGATGCGGACGTGCGCCATCGGGCGCTTCCGCACCAGTTCCTTGTTCATGTAGGATTCCCAGGTCAGCTGCTGGATATCGGGATCGCGGCACAGCTTGACGAAGCGTTCGCGCATGTTGTCGCTGCGATACCAGAACCACTGCATCATGCCCAACACCATGAACACTTGGCCGTGCGCCTTCATGAAGCGCTTGCGGGCGGTCTTCAGCGCCGCGGCATCGCCGGTCCTGAGATATTGCATCGCCGATTCGGCGGCGAAACGCCCGGCGGTCATGGCGTAATAGATGCCCTCGCCCGAGGCCGGGGCGACGACGCCGGCGGCATCGCCGGCGACGATCACGTCCTTGCCATTGTCCCAGCGCTTGCGCGGTTTCAGCGGGATCGGCGCGCCTTCGACGCGGATGGTCTTGAAGGCGTCGAGGCCGGTCTGTTCGCGCAAGCGCGCGACGGCATCGCGCATGGCGAAGCCCTTCACCGCGCTGCCGACGCCGACGCTGGTCTTGTCGCCATGCGGGAAGATCCAGGCGTAGAAATCGGGCGAAAGATGGCCCTGATAATAGATGTCGCAGCGCCCGCCTTCGAAGCCGCGGAAGCCCTCCGGCGGCGATTCGATGACTTCATGATAGGCCGAGACGAAATGCGGCTTGTCGCTTTCCGGCAGCGCTGCCCGGGCAACAGCGGAATTGCCGCCATCGCAACCGATGACGACGCGGCCGCGCACCCTGACCGGCTCGCTGCCGCGCGCCGCGCCCTTGGGGCGATAGGCGATGATGGCGGTGCCGTCGCTGTCACGTTCCAGTGCCTCGAAGGTGCCGTCGATGCGCGTCGCGCCATGTTCGGTGGCGCGCACCCGCAGGAATTCGTCGAACACTTCGCGATCGACAAGGCCGACAAAGCCATCGCCGACCGGCATGTCGACGGCGATGTTCGACGGCGCCACCATCCGCGCCGAGGTGGCGCGGGCGCAGAGCTGGTCGAGCGGCACGTCGAAATCCTTGAGCAGCCGCGGCGGCACGGCGCCGCCGCACGGCTTGATGCGCCCGGCGCGATCGAGCAGCAGCACCTTCACCCCGGCGCGGGCGAGATCGTCGGCAGCCGTGGCGCCGGATGGGCCACCCCCCACCACCACGGCATCATATTGCTCGGTCATGCGAGTGCCTCCCTTGGACTCTGTCTTTGTGGTTCGCTGAGCTGCGCGGCGATGGCCGCGGCGACGAGGAACAGCAGCGCCTCGACGACGAAAACGATCTCGAACGCCGGGCCATCGGCGCCGAGCAGGGCGCGGCCGGCATCGACGGCGCTGGCGCCGAAAAAGCCGCCGAGCCCGAAGGCCGCGGCCTGTGCCGCGCCCCACAGGCCCATGCGGATGCCTTCATGGCCGGGCCCATCGCGGCCGGCGAGATCGAGCATCGCGCCGATCGCGGCGACGGCGAAGACACCATTGGCGAAGCCGAGCGCGAAGACGGTCGGCGCCAGCGGCCAGCCGGGGCCGACAGCCGCCGCGGCGGCGAGTGCGGCCAGCGCCAGCGCCGAAGCGACGCAGCCGCCGACGATCCAGCGCTTGAGTTTCAATCCGGCGCGGCCCCCGAAGCCATGGCCGCCGATGCCGACCAGGATCATGCCGAGCAGCACGCCCTGGTGCTGGACGCCGGACAGTGACGTCGATTCGCCCGGGGTCAGGCCGAACACCAGCCCGGCAAAGGGTTCGAGGATCAGGTCCTGCGTCGCATAGGCGAGCATGGCGACAAAGACGAAGATGCTGAACAGCCGGGTCACCGGATCGGCCCAGATGCCGCGCAGCGCCTCGCCGAACGGCACGGCGGGCGGCCGCGCCTCGGCAACCGGCGCGCCCTCGATGCCGGCAACGCCGAGACAGGCGACAAGGAACGCGATTCCCGCCACGCCGCCGGCGACCTGCAGCAATCGTTCGGGCGTGAACGGATCGAGCAGCTGGCCGGCGATGCCGGCGGTGATGACGATGCCGATGATCATCATGATCCAGGTCAGCGATGCCGCCGCCGGCCGCCGCGCCGGCGCAGTGCGGGTGGCGAGCAGCGCCAGCAGATTGGTGCCGGCGGCGCCGACGCCGCAGCCGATCATCGCATAGGCGAGGACCGAGAGGGCGAGCGCGGCAATGCTGCCGCCCCAGGTCGTCGCCAGCGCCGCCAGCACGCCGCCGCCGGCCAGCACCGCCATGCCGCCGATGATCCACGGCGTGCGCCGCCAGCCGCTGTCCGACCCATGGCCCCAGCGCGGCCGGCTGAGCTGCACGGCATAATGAAAGGCGACGAGCCCGGCCGGCAGGGTCGCGGCTTGCGCATATTCGACGACCATCACCCGGTTGAGCAGCGACGTCGCCAGCATGACGATGGCGCCGATCGCGGCCTGCACCAGCCCCAGTCGGGCAATGCCGGGCCAGCCGAGCGGCGTCATGCTATCGTCCTCAGCCCGAAGGCCGCCGCCAGCATGCCGAGCACATAAAGCGAAGTGCCGGTGGCATTGTAGAACGGCGCCTGTTTCGCCGGATCGGACAGCAGCCGCGGCATCAGCGCGAGCTGGGCGACAAGCGATACCGCCACCAGCGCCGCCGGCCAGATCGCGCCCCAGCTGTAGAGCAGCGCGGCGACGACGGCCTGCGGCACCGCCATCGTCGCACAGGCGAGCAGGGCGGCGCCGCGTTCGCCCATGATCACCGGGCGCGAGCGCAGGCCGGACAGGCGATCGCCTTCCACCGCCT
Organism: Sphingomonadales bacterium; assembly: GCA_027489695.1. Taxonomy (GTDB): domain Bacteria; phylum Pseudomonadota; class Alphaproteobacteria; order Sphingomonadales; family Sphingomonadaceae; genus Sandarakinorhabdus. Next base: position 1,734 of record JAIXZK010000393.1, on the reverse strand, counting down.
TGAAATCATTCAATACCATGATGCCATCGGCGCCGGCCGCGTACAGCCCGAGCACCAGCAGGATCTGCCAGGCCGGCAGATCGCCGATCATCACCGCGGCGCCAGTGAACCAGGTCAGCCCCTCATACGCCGCGGCGCAGACGCCCGGCCCCCACCAGCCATTGGCCTTGGCGCGCACCGGCGGCGCCGAATAGATCCAGGCGAGGATCAGCCCGAGCACGGTGGCGGCGCCGACCCAGGGGTTGATCGCCCAGCCGACGATCAGCGAGATGACGGTGCCGATGCAGGCGATCCACAGCCCCCAGCGGCCGGGAATGCGGCCCGACGGGATCGGCCGGTCGGGCTCGTTGATGGCGTCGACATGGCGGTCATACCAGTCGTTGACCGCCTGGCTGGTGCCGCAGACCAGCGGCCCGGCGAGGATCATGCCGGCGACAAGAAAGCCGATCCGTTCGCCGAGCGGCACGCCCGACGAGACGACACCGCACATGAACGCCCACATCGGCGGAAACCAGGTGACAGGCTTCAGCAGCACGACGACGTCGCGCGGCGCCGGGAAGCGCCGGGCGTTTTGAGCAAGAGAAGCGCCGACCATGAACTGTAAGCTATGCTTGACAGTTGGAGGCGTCAATCAAATTGGGCAGCAATGCGGCGGTGTTTTCAGCCAAGGCCGGCAACGCCGCGGGCCGCTGTGCGTCAGTCCGGTTCGCCCAGATTGCCAAGCCCGTGGCGATGCAGCTTGGAATAAAGGCTCTGCCGCGACAGGCCGAGGATTTCGGCGGCGGAAGCGCGATTGTCGTCGGTATAGGCCAGCGCCGCCTCGATGCAGAGCCGCTCGATCAGATCGGTCGATTCGCGCACGATTTCCTTCAGCGAGACCCGGCCGACCAGTTCGGTGAGCTGCTCGACCGAGCGCGGCTGGCCGATGCCCGGCGTCGCGGCGATGCGGCTGCCGACGGTGCGGATGGTGAAGCCGTTGCGCACCGCGCCGGCCTCGGCGGACTTGACCGCGGACACCTCGACTTCGATCTCGCTGCCCGGGGTGCCGCGGACGATGGTGGCGAAGCTGCTTACCGCGCCATGTTCCTTCAATTGCGCTTCCAGCAGCGCGACATCGATCCCCGGCCGGCCGAGCCAGCGCGACAGCGGCATGCCGCGCACATCCTCGCCGCGCGGCGCCTGGACCAGATCGAGAAAGGCGCCGTTGCTGGCCAGGATGGCGAAATCGCCATCGGTCAGCACAAAGGCGTCGGGCATGCGTTCCAGCACCTCGGCGAGCGGCCGGTCGCGCGACTGCGCTTCGTCCGTCGCCGCCGACCGCAGGCGCACCAGCAGGTGCGTCGACCGATCCTGGCGGAACAGCGTGGCGCCAAGCTGGCACGGCGCGCCATCGGCGAGGCGGAGCCGTTCGGGCAGGCGCTGTTCGCCGGCCGCCACGGCGCCGAGCGCTGCCGCGGCGGCTTCGCGATCGTCGGGATGCAGCAGCACCGACAGCAGCTGGCCTTCGATGCCGATCGTGTCGGGGACGAGGCGGCGGGCGGCCGGGTTGGCCTCGGCGATCCGCCGGCTGCCGGAATCGATCACCAGGATCGCCTCGGGCGCCGATTCGAACAGCAGACGATAGCGCGCCTCCAACTGGCGCAGCCGCAGCGAATCGCGCTCCATCGCCTGCTGGGCGCGCAGCAGGCGCTGCTGCATGGCGGCGGCGGCGCGCAGGTCGCGGCCGATCGCCAG
>JAIXZK010000361.1 GCA_027489695.1 Sphingomonadales bacterium | reverse complement strand
GATGCCGAAAAATACGCCACGCTGCGCGATTATGTGATGGGCGTGTTCCGTGACGTGCTGCCCGACGGCTTTGTCACCGACGCGACGGTCATCCACATCAACCCGACCGGCAAGTTCGAAATCGGCGGCCCCGATGGCGACGCTGGCGTGACGGGGCGCAAGATCATCGTCGATACCTATGGCGGCGCCAGCCCCCATGGCGGCGGCGCCTTTTCCGGCAAGGACCCGACCAAGGTCGACCGCTCGGCGGCGTACATCACCCGCTATCTCGCCAAGAACATCGTCGCCGCCGGCCTCGCCCGCCGCTGCACCATCCAGCTGAGCTATGCCATCGGCGTCGCCGAACCCTTGAGCGTCTATGTCGACCTGCACGGCACCGGCACGGTCGAGGAAGGCCGCCTCGAAGCCATCCTGCCGACGCTGGTTCGCCTCACCCCGCGCGGCATCCGCGAGCATCTCGGCCTCAACAAGCCGATCTACCAGCGCACCGCCGCCTATGGCCATTTCGGCCGCCAGCCCGATACGGACGGCGGCTTTTCCTGGGAAAAGACCGATCTGGTCGAAGCGCTGAAGGCGGCACTGGCGGCGTAAGGTTTCCCGCCGGCGGCTGGGGCCGAGAGCCCAGCCGCCGGCGGCAACTACTCCGCCGCGATCGCCGTCTGCCGGGCCGCGGTATAGACGAATTCGGCGCCGCCCAGGTCGACGGCCGGCAACTCGTCCTTCTCGCGCCAGTAATCCTGCGTGTGCTGCCATTCGCGCTTGGCGCCGGCGCGCGGCAGCTTGTCGAGGCTGCGCAGGATGTAATTGGCGTTGAAATCCTCGGTATCGATCCAGCTCGACAGCGTCATGTCCTGGTCTTCGGGGCGCAGCGCCACCGTCACCGCATCGGCGCCCTTGGCCTTCATATGGGCGAGCAGGCGGCAGAGGAACTGGCTGATCATGTCGGCGCGCATCGTCCAGCTGGTGCGCAGATAGCCGAACACCCAGATGAGGTTGGGCAGGCCGGTGAACATCATGCCGCGATAGGTGACCGATTCCGGGAAATCGAATGCCGCGCCATCGACGCTGAAGGCGATGTCGCCGAGCATGCACAGATCAAAGCCGGTGGCGGCGACGACGATGTCGGCATCGATCGTCTCGCCGGTCTTCAGCGTCAGGCCGGTCTCGGTGAAGGTCTCGATTTCGCCGGTGGCGACTCCGGCCTTGCCCTCGCGGATGGCGGTGAACATGTCGCCATCGGGCACGAAGGCGACACGCTGCCGCCATGGCCGGTAGCTCGGCGTGAAATGCGCCATGTCGAAGCCTTCCGGCAGCAGCGCCTGCACCGCTGCCAGCAGCTCGGCCTTCACCGCGTCCGGCTCCTCGGCGCAGCGGCGCACCAGCTCGGCCTGGTCATAGTTGATCTTGCGGCGGACGATCTCGTGCAGCACGGCCGGATCGAGCGACAGCGGCTTCAGCGTCTCGGCGAGTTCATTGGCGTTGGGCGCCGGGAAGAAATAGGTCGGCGAGCGCTGCACCATCGTCACCTTGGCAGCGGTCGGCGCCATCGCCGGGATCACCGTTGCCGCCGTCGCGCCGGAACCGATGACGACGACGCGCTTGCCGGCATAGTCGAGGCTCTCGTCCCATTCCTCGGTATGGACGATCGGGCCCGGGAAGCGGTCCATGCCCTGCCATTTCGGCATATAGCCGTTGCGGTGGCGGTAATAGCCCTGGCACATGTGCAGGAAGCCGGCGGTGAAGCTGCGCTCCTCGCCGCTGGCGAGGCGGGCCGTCACCGTCCACAGCGCGCGCTCGCTCGACCAGTTCGCAGCCACGATGCTGTGGCCATAGCGGATGTGGCGAGCGAGATCATTCTCGGCGATCATTTCGCCGAGATAGGCCTGGATCTCGGCGGCGGTGGCGATCGGCGGGCCGATCCACGGTTTGAAGTGGAAGCCGAAGGTATAGAGATCGCTGTCCGAACGGATGCCCGGGAATTTGTGGGTGTGCCAGGTGCCGCCATAGCTCCCTTCGCGCTCCAGCGCGAGGAAGCTGGTGCCCGGCAGATGCGTCTGCAGATGCCAGGCGGCGCTCAGCCCGGAGATGCCGGCGCCGACGATGATGACATCGAAATGCTCCGTCTGCGTCGCGGTGCGGTCGAGGGTGGCGGCTTCGGTCATGATCTTCCCCTGCGGGTGGTGCGGGGCGACTGTCGGCCGGGGTCCGAAGGGGGTCAAGCTTGGCAATTGGGCAGGGGAGGGAGGTGCCGGCCCCGGCCGCCGCAGGCCCCTTGCTTCCCTATTCCGCCCAACTCCGCCAAAAGCCGCCGCCATGACCGATCCCGCCACCATCCGCCGACTTTACGGCCGCCGCCAGGGCCACAAGCTGCGCCAGGGCCAGGCGGCGCTGCTCGCCGAGCTGCTGCCGCAAGTCGCGGCGCCCGCCACCGGTGCCCTCGACGCCAAGACGCTGTTCGGCGACGACCGGCCGCTGTGGCTCGAAATCGGCTTCGGCCGCGGCGAGCACATGGCCGCCCAAGCGCTGGCCAATCCGGACGTCGGCATCATCGGCTGCGAACCGTTCATCGATGGCGTCGTCGGCGCGCTGATGGAGGTCGACGAGAACGACATCCCCAACATCCGCCTGCACAATGGCGACGCGCTCGATGTGCTCGATCGGCTGCCGCCGGCATCGCTGGATCGCGTCTTCCTGCTCCACCCCGATCCCTGGCCCAAGGCGCGCCATGCCAAGCGGCGCTTCATGAACCCCGGCCCGCTCGACCTGATCGCCCGCGCGCTGAAGCCCGGCGGCGAATTCCGGCTCGGCACCGATCACCCGGTCTATTGCCGCTGGGCGCTGATGCAGATGGACCGCCGCCGCGATTTCGAATGGCTCGCGCACGCCCCCGGCGACTGGCAGAACCGCCCCGCCGATTGGCCGCCGACGCGCTATGAAATCAAGGCGCGGGCGCAGGGGCATGAGGTCTGGTACTTCCGCTACCGCCGACTCTGATTGACCCTGCGACAATCCCCGCTTAGCGAAGACGCCGTGACGACGACCTTCCTCGACTTCGAAAAGCCCGTGGCGACGATTCTCGATCGCGCCGCCGATTATCGCGCCGCCGGCGACGAGGCCGGGGCCAAGCACGCCGAAGGCGCCGCGCGCCGCCTGCTTGCCGAAACCTATGCGCGTCTCAGCCCCTGGCAGAAGACCCAGGTCGCGCGGCACCCCGAGCGCCCGCATTTCGCCGATATCGTCCATGCGCTGGTCGAGGATTTCACGCCGCTTGCTGGCGATCGCGCCTTCGGCGAGGATTTCGCCATCGTCGGCGGCATCGGGCGCTTGCGTGGATTGGGCGTGCCGCTGATGGTCATCGGCCATGAAAAGGGCCGCGACACCGCTTCGCGCGTCAAGCACAGCTTCGGCATGGGCCGCCCCGAAGGCTATCGCAAGGCGGTGCGGCTGATCGAACTCGCCGGCCGCTTCAACGTGCCCGTCGTCACGCTCATCGATACCGCCGGCGCCTACCCCGGCCTCGACAGCGAGGAGCGCGGCGTCGCCGAAGCCATCGCCCGCTCCACCGCCGCCTGCCTGTCGGCGCCGGTCCCGATCATCGCCGCCATCACCGGCGAAGGCGGCTCCGGCGGCGCCGTCGCGCTGGCCGCCGCCGACCGTGTCATCATGTTCGAACACGCCGTCTACGCCGTCATCTCGCCGGAAGGCTGCGCCTCCATCCTGTGGCGCACCGCCGACAAGGCCGCCAGCCACGCGCCGGAAGCCGCCGAAGCGATGAAAGTCACCGCCGCCGACCTGAAGGGCCTCGGCGTCATCGATACCATCATCGGCGAACCCCTCGGCGGCGCCCACCGCGACCCCGCCGCCGCTATCGCCTCGCTCACCATGGGCATCGCCAACGAACTCCAGCCCCTGCTGTCCCGAACCCCCGCCGCCCTGCGCAAGGCCCGCCGCTCGAAATTCGTCGAAATGGGCCGCGGCCTCTAGGGGCCAACCGCAGTCGAAGCCCCCTCTCCCGCCCGCGGGAGAGGCGACTCGCCCCCTTGGGCGAGCGGGTGAGGGTGTCCCTTCGTCCCGCCGCGCCCGCCCCCCGCCGGACTTCAACCAACCCCGCCCCCGTCATCCCGGGCTCGACCCGGGACCCGGCTTTCTCCCCGAGCGAAAGCAGAACAGCAAAGTTCTGCCTCCGGCGGCTGGGGCCTCAGGCCCCAGACCCCATCTTGTTGGCCACCGGCTTCGCAAATTCGGCAAGCGCACGATTGCCCGTCGCGATCAGTCGACGGTCTCGCTGCCATCCCGGACATGCAGCTGTCCCGCCCGCACGCTGAACGACCGCGGCGGCGCAGCACGTCGGTTGTCCAGGATATACCATCGCGGCTGTCCTTCCGTGGTCGAGAAGGAAAGGAACCGGACACCACCGTCCGTGGTCATTGCGACTTCTGGCAAGGTGCCGAACGTTTCCAGTCGCGCAATCCGCGCGCCGCGCAGCAGGTCGAAGGCGGGCTCCCACAAATGTTCCTCGCTCCAGCTCCCGCACAGGATCGCGGCCTGGTGCTCGATGCGCCAGCTCCATTCGACGCCCAGCGAAGCCTCGCCTTCGGGATTGCCGGGCGAGCCATTGCGCCTGTAGCGAGCTTCCAGTCTTCCGAACTCGAGAAAGATCGCCGATCCATAGCCACGCCAGACATGACTGATAGGCAATCCGACCAGCGAATTGGCAAGCTGCGCAAAGCTCTCGACCGGAGTCATGGGCGCGGATGCACCAGGATCACCGAAACTCGTGAATCACGGCAATCTCGCCGACAATCGCAGCGTTGAAGGCGGCCACCTCCTCCGCCGGAATCCAATATTCGCGATGCGCCTTCCCACCGGCATCCTGCACCGCGAAGCCGTCGAGATAATCGCGGCGCACCTCGAAACGCGTCACGAACCCGGAACCGCTCGCCGGCACATTCCAGTCGCGGGCGATCTTGATTGCATAGTCCTCGGTGGTGACCGGATAGAAGATCGGCTGGCCGGGCAGGCGCGGCGGAAATGCCGTCATGCCGGACGCCCGGATCAGATCGAGTTCCGCCGGCCCGACCGGGCGCCACAGGGTGATGGTCTCGGGGCTCACCCCCTTACCTGGCCTCACTGCCTTCGGCTTGGCAATCGCAAAAGCATTCCCTTGCCAGGGCTGCGCCGCCGCAAGCTGTCCTACAGCGGCACTTTCTGTCATTCTTGGGAATTGGACTTCCGCTCTTTGACATCGCCACACACGGCCCACGCGCGACGCCTCCGGAAAGGCGCCGACGCCCGTTCCACAGGAGTCATCAAGAGGGCGAGCGACTGAACTTCGGTGAACTTCCGAATTTTCGGTAATCTTTCAGGCGCCGCGAATCACCCGGCACGGGCCTCGCCTGGTGAACCTCAACACCCCCGCAGCGTTCGCGTGCAGCGATCCCCTTTCCTCCATCGGGATGCGATCCTAGAACCATGGCCATGCGCTCGTTGATCCTCGCCACGGCGTTCGTCGCCACCGCCGCCGCGGCGCAGGTGCCCGGCCTGTCGGCGGCCGATCGCGACTATGGCGCTCGCGCGCATCCGCAGCTGCTGCAACAGTTCGGCGGCGCCTATGCCGGCCCCCAGGCCGATTATGT
>JAIXZK010000389.1 GCA_027489695.1 Sphingomonadales bacterium | reverse complement strand
ATCGCGCTGCCGCTGCTGCTCGCCGGCGCCTTCCTCGCCGGCTGGCTGCCGACCTGGCTGTGGCACCAGGCCAGCCGCACCACCCGCCTGCGCCGCGACAAGGCCAGCCGCCTGCCCGAGCCGGCCCCCGGCACCGCCGGCCTGTGCGACCAGGCGCAGCCGACGATCGTGCCGCCAGCCGGGGCGTAGAGTATGTCACGGCGTCGCTGGATCGCTTGAATCCCGCTCAGCCCATGCGAAGTCGAAGCACGCACGGCCGCTCGGGGAGGGCCTCGACTTCGCATGGGCTGAGCGGGTGCAGTCGCAGCTGCGGAGTGCGGATGCCCCCGAGCCCGGTTCGCGCTGGCCCCGCTATTTCGCCTGCATCGCCCGGGCGACATCGATGCGATCGCGCGTCGCCTCGAACGCCACCAGCGCCGGCCCGCTCAGCGTCTTGCCCTGTTCGGTGACGATCGACTGCGGATCGACCGGCGCGCCATCGATATGCACCTCATAATGGAGGTGCGGCCCGGTCGAGCGGCCGGTGGTGCCGACTTCGCCGATCGCCTGGCCCTGGACGACGCGCTGCCCGGCCGCCAGCCCGGGCGCAAAGGCGTTCATGTGGAGATAGAGCGTCTCCCAGCCATTGTCGTGGCGCAGGCGGACGAAATTGCCATTGGCGCCCTTTGGCGCGGCAAATTCGATGACGCCGCTGCCGGCGGCAAAGATCGGCGTGCCGGTCGGCGCGGCGAAATCGGTGCCGCGATGCAGTTTCTGGAAGCCCAGTACCGGATGCTCGCGCATGCCGAAGCCTGAGGAAACCCGGGCGCCATCGACCGGCGTCCGCATCAGCGCGCGGATGATCGAGCGGCCGGAACTGTCGAACCAGTCTGCCGCCTCGCCCGGCGGCGCGAAGCGATAGACCGCCACCGATTTCGCCGAAGTGGTGAGCGCGGCATAGAGCAGATCGGGCGGGCCGACGGGCTCGCCATCGGCGTTGACGCGCTGTTCGAAGGCGGCTTCGAAGGCGTCGCCAGGGCCGATTTCGCGTTGGAAATCGAAGTCGAAGGCCAGTGCCCGGGCAAAGCCGGGGATCAAGCTGTCGGTGATGCCCACGGCCACGGCTGAGGAGTAGAAGCTCTTGCCGTCGAGCCGGCCGCGCCGCACCACCACCCGGGTCGAAAGCTGCGCCGCGACCTTCGACAGCGCATAGGCGCCACCCGCGCCGCGGGTCAGCACGATTCCCGAACTGTCCGGGTTCGACACCTCCAGGCGCAGCAGCCGCACCGGGCCATCGCCGTTGGTCAGCACCATCGCCGCGCGCAACTCGCCGGTGGCGGGCAGGCCCGGCCGCGCCGCGGCTTCGATGGCGGCGGCGTCGTCCGGCGCGATGCCATTGGCGCGCAGCGCCGGCAGCAGGTCGCCGAGCGAAGCGAGCACCAGCCGTCGGCGCAGGCCGCCTTCGGCGTCGACCGCCGCCGCGGCCGTGGCGACCGCTCCGGGTGCCGCCGGCGCCGGGTCACGCGCCAGCCAGGCGCCGCCGAAGCCGACAGCCAGCACCATCGCCGATCCGGCCAGCGCCATCGGCAAGCGACCGAGGCGGACTGTCGTTGCTGTCTCGCGCGGTGCTTTCGCCCTGGCACGCGGCCGTGCTTCGGCAGCGTTCGGCGCCGGCACCGCGCCCGCCGCCGGCACCGCCAGCAGTGCTGGCGACACCCAGCGCCGCGGGTCCCAGGAATCCGTAAAAGTCTCGGCCACGCCCCGCCTGCCCCGCTCCGCCGCCAACCCTAGTCCGCCGCCGCCGCCACCGGAAGCCCTTTCGGAACGCCGTTCCGCGCAGTTGCCGCCGCCCCCGTCTTGGCGCTAAGGTCCGGCTCGATCGGCGGGGGAACAGCGTTCCGAACCGCCGCACGGGCTGCGGCATCGCCGCTGGTGGGGATGATCGGGGGCCATGATTCCGCTGCGCACCGAAGGGCTTGGCCTCACCGACACCGGCCTGGTGCGCGAAGCCAATGAAGACCGCTATTGGGGATCGGATGCGATCGGCCTGTGGGCGGTGGCGGACGGCATGGGCGGCCTCGCCCGCGGCGACCGCGCCGCCACCATGGTGACGGCAGCGCTCGCCACCCTGCCCGATGTCGCCGATTTCGATGCCGCCGTTGCCGCCACCGCCGATGCCATCCGCCAGGCCAATGGCGAGATCTGCGCGCTGGCGGCGGCGCGCGGCGAGCGCATGGGATCGACGGTGGTGGCGCTCGTCATCCGCGATCGCCGCTTCGGCGTGCTGTGGTGCGGGGACAGCCGCGCCTATCTGTTCCGCGGCAACCAGCTGCACCGGCTCAGCCGCGATCACAGCCAGGTGCAGCAGCTCGTCGATCGCGGCCTGATTGCCGAAGCCGATGCCGAAACCCATCCGATGAAGAACGTGCTGATGCGCGCCATCGGCATCAACCCCGGTGTCGAGATCGACATGGTCGCCGATGCGGTGCTGCCCGGCGACCTGTTCCTGCTGTCCAGCGATGGTCTGCACGGCGTCATCAACGATCGCGATATCGCGACCTTGCTGGCCAACGCCGATCCGGAAGTCGCCGGCGCCGAGATGATCCGCCGCTGCCACGAACGCGGCGCGCCGGACAATGTGACGATGATGCTGGTGGCGGTAAGCGAACCGACGATGTTGCGCTTTGGCGCCTTGAGTGAAATGCCGGGCCGATGAGCGACACGCCAAAGCCGCCAGCAGACGACCGCACCATCATCGCGCCGGGAACGGGCGGGGGCGACGACCCCTTTGCCGCGCCCGCCACGCCGCCGTTCGACACCACGCCGCCGGAACTGGCGCCCGGCTTCGGCATCGACGCCGCCGCGCCCGCGGAAGCGCCGATCGACGATGGCCGCACCATCATCGCCCCGGAAGCCGTGCGCGGCGACGCGATGCCGCCGGCCACGCCCGCGCCGCCGGCCGACGATGGCCGCACCATCATCGCGCCCGATGCCGGCGCCTTTCCGGCCGCGCCGTCCGCCGCGCCGCCGGCTGCCGCGCCGCCGCTCGATTGGGCAACGCCGCCGGCACCGGCGCCCGCGCCGCCACCCCCGCCGCGCGCCGCACAGGGCCAGCTCCGCGTCGGCGACGTGCTCAATTCCAGCTATGAAGTGAAGCGCTTCATCGCCCGCGGCGGCATGGGCGAAGTCTATGAAGGCATCAACATCCACACCGACGAGCGCGTCGCCATCAAGGCGATGCTGCCGGCGCTCGCCGCCGATCCCAATATCCAGAAGCTGTTCCGCAACGAGGCAGCGACCCTCACCCGCCTCACCCATCCGGCACTGGTGCGCTATCGCGGCCTGACCAAGGAACCGCAGCTCGATGTTTTCTACATCGCCACCGATTTCATCGACGGCGTCAATCTGGAGGACGCGCTCGGCAAGATCCAGCCGACGCCCGCCGAACTGCTGGCGCTGATCCGTCGCCTCGCCGGCGGCCTGGCGGCGGCGCATGAGCAGGGCGCCATCCACCGCGACCTGAGCCCGGACAACATCATCCTCGAGAACGGCAAGCTCGAACAGGCGCGCATCATCGATTTCGGCATCGCCAAAAGCCTCGACCCCGGCGCCAAGACGGTGATCGGCGACGGCTTTGCCGGCAAGCTCGGCTATGTCGCGCCCGAACAGCTTGGCGATTACGACCGCCAGGTCGGGCCGTGGAGCGACGTCTACAGCCTGGGCCTGGTCATGCTGGCGGTGATCGGCGGCCGCCATGTCGACATGGGCGGCAGCTATGTCGAAGCCATCGACAAGCGCCGCAAGGGACCGGACCTCAGCGGCGTTCCCGCCGAGGTGCGGCCGGTGCTGGAGGCGATGCTGCAGCCCGATCCGGCGCAGCGGCCGCGCAGCATGGAAGCGGTGATCGCCGCAACCCTGCCCAAGGCAGCGCCGCCACCGGAAGTCCAAGCGACCGGCGGCAACCGCGGCCTGATGATCGGCGGCGGCGTCGCGCTGCTGGCGCTGGTCGGCGGCGGGATCTGGCTGGCCACCGCCGGCGGGCCGGCGACGCCACCGGCCGCGGCCGTCGATCCGGCCGTCGCCGCCACCGCCGCGCTCGACAAGGGCCTGTCCGGCGTCGCTTGCGCCTGGCTCGATGTCGTCAAGCTCGAAAAGCGCGGCGACGGCGTCGCCATCGGCCTGGCCGGGGTCGCCGGTCGCCCGGCCGCGGCCCAGGCGGCGGTCGCACGCACCGTCAGCGCCGCCTCCGTGGCGGTTGCCGACATCGATGCCTCGGGCGTCGCGCCGATCGAGCCGACCGAGTGCAATTCGATCGATGCCTTCCGCAGCATCCGCGCCCCGGCCGGCGTCAGCCACATCCGCACCGCCCAGCGCGATTATGAAATGGTCCTGCAGAACGAAGGCAAGTTCGCTGGCAAGGCCGCCGCGCCGGCGGTGATCGAACTCGATGTCGGCGACCTGCCATCCTTCGCGCTTTATGGCATCACACCGGCGGGCGAGATCGAATCGGTGGTCGCCGGCAATCGCGAAACGCTGGCCGGCCTCGCCAATGGCAAGCAGCTCATCGATCTCGGCAACGGCCGCTTCCGCCTGATCATCACCGTCGATCACACCGGCTGGTCGGGCCTGCTGCTGCTGACCGGCGACGGCGGCTACGACGATGCCGCCATCGCCGCCGGTCCCGGCGTGCGCAGCGGCGCCTGGCGGCGGCAGTTCGAAACCGCTGCCAGCAAGGGCAGCTGGCGTTCCGAAATGGTGTGGTTCCGCAGCGTCGACGCGGCGCCGAACGGTTAGGCCGGGCTCGCACCGGCGTGCGCCGGTGCCGCGATTCCGCGCGGCTGGCGCAGCCACCGCAATGCCCCGGCAGCGCGATTCGCGCCGCCAATGCCGCCCGACAAGGCTGTCAGGCCGGATGCAGCGGCCGGATTGCGGGATTCGGCACAGATCGTTCCGAAACGGATCGAATGCCCGAAACGCTCAGCGCGGGGACGCCAGCGCGGCATAGGCACTGGCGAATTCCTTCGCGAAGCGTTCGATGAAGGCCGGGTCGCTGCCGCTGCCGGCAAAGGCGGTCTCATAGGCCTGCCACAGTGCGGCGCCGCCGCCCTTGGTGCGGGCCCGCAGCTGCGCCGGGGCGAGCGCGTCGAGCGTGCGCCGCAGCGCGCCCTGCATGGCGTGCAGGCTGGCGGTCTGGTGGCGATCGGCCTCGGCCAGCAATTCTTCCGCCTCGGCAGCACCGCCCGGCGCCAGCAGCCGGGCGAGCAGCGCTTCCGCCGACGCCGTCGGTGCGGTCGCCGCCAGGCCGAGATCAGCGCGGGCCCTGGCGCGCTGCGCCGCCATCGCCACCAGCCCTTCGGCAAGGATCGCCAGCACGGCGCCAGCATTGCGGAGCAGCTCGTCATCGCCCAGCGCCACGGTCGAGCGCGGCAGCCCGGCGGCGTTGAGCAGGACGGTCGCCGGCCCGCCGGCCTGGGCGGGGGTCGCGGTGGCGGCGGCGGCCGCCGCCCCGGCCTGTCGCACCGGCTGCGACGGACGCGCGGCGGCGGCTGCCGGCTTGCCCCAGCTATCGAGATTCATCTCGCCGCGCCGCGCCGGCGCCAGGCTGGCGCGCAGGCGATAGGCCCCGATTCCAACGACATCGCCTTCGGCGAGGCGGTGCGGCTGGCTGAGCGGAAGCTCATTCAGCAAGGTGCCGTTGGTGCTGATATCGGTGACGATGAAGCCATCCGGACTGCCTTCGATACGGCAATGATGGGTGGAGACCTTGAGATCGGGATCGTGCAGCACCAGCCCGCAGTCGCTGCCGCGACCGATCAGCAGCCGGCCATGATCGGGAACGATCGTTACCGGCAACGGGGGTTGGCCGGGCAAAACGGTAAGCGTCAACGGCATCGATACATCCCAAGGCGGATGGCGATGATAGCCGCGCCGATGACATGTGCAATCGGCGCGACGACCGGCAGGCGCCGGGGGAACCAATTGTCAATGAAGCTGCCAGGTCGTATGAACGGCTTCGATTCGTTCCTGAGGGAAGCCCGCCATGTCTGCATTGCCGTTCCGGTCGCTCGCCGTCGTTCTGCCGATGCTGGTCGCCACCGCCGCTGTCGCGGCGCCGACTCCGGTCGGCGATATCGTCAAGACCTTCAAGGATGCCCCGGCGCCAGCCCCGGCGCCGGAAGCCGATGCCGATGACGGCGAGACCATGGCGGTAGGCAGCGAGCGCTCCTTCGAGTTCTTGAGCACCGCCAAGCCGCGCAGCAAGCCGGCGGCCGGCACCGCGGTGGCCAGCGCCCAGCCGCCGCGCGCGCCGCGCCCTGCGGCCCGGCCGACCCGCGCCGCCGCCCGCCCGACCAGCCTCGAGATGCGTCTCGCCTTCGCCTCGGGCTCCGCCGAATTGTCGGAAGCCGCCCGCGCCGAAGCCCGCCAGTTCGCCACCGCGATCCGCACGCCGGAACTGGCGCCGATGCGCTTCACCGTCGAAGGCCATACCGATGCCGTCGGCGATCGCGATTACAACCTCGATCTGTCGCGCCGTCGTGCCCAGGCCGT
>JAIXZK010000125.1 GCA_027489695.1 Sphingomonadales bacterium | reverse complement strand
CGTGCCGAAATGCATCAGCAGCGCCTTCTTGCGCGCCGGGCCGATGCCGGGAATATCGTCGAGCGGGTTGGCGGCGATCGCCTTGCTGCGCTTCGCCCGGTGCGCGCCGATGGCGAAGCGATGCGCCTCGTCGCGCAGCCGCTGCAGATAGAACAGCACCGGATCGTTCGGCGGCAGCGTCAGCTCGCGGCCGTCGGGCAGATGAAAGGTCTCGCGCCCGGCGTTGCGGTCCGGCCCCTTGGCGACGCCGACAACGCAGACGCCCTCCACCTCCAGCGCCGCCAGCGCGGCATTGACCGCCGATAACTGCCCCTTGCCGCCGTCGATCAGTACCAGATCCGGCCAGTCGACATCGTCGTCGGCGTTCGCGTCGCCGCCGGCGCCGCCACCAGCGTTTCTGGGGCTCTCCCGGTTCAACCGCGCGAAGCGCCGCGTCAGCATCGCCTTCATCATGGCGAAATCGTCGCCCGGCGCGAAATTGCCCGCCGCCATGTTGAATTTGCGATACTGGCTCTTGTTGAACCCCAGCGGCCCGGCGACGATCATCGCGCCCAAGGCGTTCGTCCCCATGATGTGGCTGTTGTCATAGACCTCGATGCGCCGCGGCGGTGCCTCCAGCCCGAACAGCTCGGCCAGCGCCACCAGCAGCTTGCCCTGCGTGGTCGATTCGGCCAGCCGCCGTTCCAGCGCCTCCTGGGCGTTGCGCGCCGCCTGCTCGATCAGGCGGGTGTTGGGCCCGCGCTGCGGCACCCGGATGGCGATGCGCCGCCCGGCCTTTTCGGACAGCGCGTCGGCCAACAGCGCTTCCTCCTCCAGCTTGCGATCGAGCAGCAGCTCGCGCGGGACTGGGAGTTCCTCATAAAGCTGGGCGAGGAAGCTGATCAGCACCTCGTCCTCGCTCACCCCCTCGGTATGCGCCGGGAAAAAGGCGCGATGCCCCCAATTCTGGCCGCCGCGGATGAAGAACACCTGGATGCACATGGTGCCGGCATGGCAGGCCAGCGCCACGACATCGGCGTCCTGCACGCTGCCTTCCGCCGTCATCGCATGGCTGCCCTGGATGAAGGTCAGCGCCCGCAGCCGGTCGCGCAGCACCGCGGCCAGCTCGAAATCGCGCGCTTCGGCGGCGGCGGTCATCGCGCTGCCCAGCTTGCGCTGCGCTTCCTGCGCCTTGCCGGAGAGGAAGGCCTTGGCGTCGGCGACCAGCTCGGCATAGCCAGCATCGTCGATGCGCCCGACGCACGGCGCCGAACAGCGCTTGATCTGGTGCAGCAGGCACGGCCGGTCGCGATTGGCGAAATAGCTGTCGGTGCAGGATCGCAGCAGGAAGACTTTCTGCAGGGCATTCAGTGTCGTGTTGACCGATCCGGCGCTGGCGAAGGGGCCGTAGAAGACACCCTTGCCCTGCTTGGCGCCACGATGCTTGGAAATGCGCGGAAAGTCGTGATCCTCGCGCAGGAAGATGAAGGGGAAGCTCTTGTCGTCGCGCAACAGCACGTTGTACGGTGGGCGGAAGCGCTTGATCAGCTGCGCTTCGAGCAGCAGCGCTTCCGCCTCGCTGTTCGTCGTCACGATCACCATGTCGCGCGTCTGCGCCACCATGCGCTGCAGGCGGCGAGACAGCCGGGCGACCTGGGTATAGTTGGTCACCCGCGCCTTCAGCGCCCGCGCCTTGCCGACATAGAGCACCTCGCCGGCGCTATCGACCATGCGATAGACGCCGGGCCGCGCCGGCAACGTCCGCAAGACATTGCGGATCGCCTCGACGCCGCGCTCGAGATCGGGCGTGTCGCGGCCCTTGACCGAAAAGGTCGCGGCTTCCTCGGAAAATCTGTCGGGCGTTTCGGCCATGGGCGGGATGTAGGGCGGTGGTGCGGTTGTCGCAAATGGGGAGGGGAGGGGCTGTGGCGGGCGCGGGGCGATCGGCGCCCGGCAAGGCCCCAGCCAAAAGCTGTTCCGCTCTTGCCGAGCGAAGTCGAGGCACGCCCTGATGTCCGGGCGTGCCTCGACTTCGCTCGGCAAGAGCGGGGCAATCAGCACGGCCTTGAAGCGCAACCGACCGCTCGCCCCAGCCGCTGGAGGCCCCTTCTTCCTGTCATCGTCCCGCACTAAAGTCCCGGCATGCTACAGCGCCTGCTCCCCCTGTTCCTGCTCCTCCTCGCCGCCTGCACCCCGCAGTCGCGACTCGCCCAAACGCCGCCGCCGGCGCGGCCGCCGGTGATCCTGATTTCCGTCGATGGCCTGCGCGCCGATTATCTGGCGCGGGGGATCACCCCCAACATCGCCGCCCTCGCCGCCGGCGGCGCCAGCGCGGCGATGCGGCCGAGCTTTCCGTCGCTGACCTTTCCCAATCATTATACGCTGGTCACCGGGCTGCGGCCCGATCGCCACGGCATCGTCAACAACAACATGGAGGATCCGGCGCTGGGCAAATTCGCCCTGTCGAACCGCGACGCCGTCACCGATCGCCGCTGGTGGGACGCGGCGGAGCCCGCCTGGGTGACGGCGGAAAAGGCCGGCATCCGGACCGCGACGATGTTCTGGCCCGGCTCCGAAGCGCCGATCCGCGGCGTGCGGCCGACCAACTGGCTGACCTTCGATGGCAAGCTGCCCAACCCGGCCCGCGTCGCCCAGGTGCTGGCCTGGCTCGATCAGCCGGCGCGGCCGGGCCTGGTGACGCTGTATTTCGACAGCGTCGATCACGATGGTCATGAATTCGGCCCCGATGCGCCGCAGACCAATGCCGCGCTCGCCGAAGTCGATGCCCGCATCGGCGATCTCGTCGCCGGGTTGAAGGCCCGCGGCATCGCCGCCAACATCGTGCTGGTCGCCGATCACGGCATGGCGGCGGTGGCGCGGGAGCGGACGGTGCTCCTCGCCGAACTGCTGCCGGCGGGCAGCTATCGCATGGTCGCCGGTGGTGCCGTTGCCGCGATCGTGCCGGCGTCGGGGCAGGAGGCGGCGGTCGAAGCGGCGCTGCTCAAGCCGCACGCGCACATGACCTGCCACCGCAAGGCCGATCTCCCCAAGGCGCTCCACTATGGCGCCAACCCGCGCGTGCCGCCGCTGCTCTGCCTCGCCGCGCCGGGCTGGCTGGTCTTCGCCGAACCGGCGCGGCCCGACGCCGGCCCGCTCGGCGGCATGCACGGCTATGATCCGGCGCTGCCCGACATGGCGGCGGCCTTTGTCGCCAACGGCCCGGCCTTTCGCGCCGGCGCGCGGCTGCGCGCGTTCGACAATGTCGATGTCTATCCGCTGCTGATGCGGCTGATGGGGCTGGCGCCATTGCCATCGGATGGCCGGATCGGGCCGGTGCGGGCCGGGCTGGCGCGCTGACTCCTGCCTGGTGCGCCGTTGCGGCAATGGCGCGCTTGCCGGGCGCCGGGCAGGGCGCTAACCCGGCGCCTTCATGACGACCGTCCGGCCCGGCACCGCAATCGTCACCGGCGGTGCCAGGCGCATCGGCGCGGCGATCGTCCGCGCGCTGGCCGCCGATGGCTGGCATGTCGTCATCCATTGCCACCATTCGACCGCCGACGCCGAGGCGCTCGCCGCCGAACTTGGGCGGGCGACGGTTGTCGCCGCCGATCTCGCCGATCCCGCCGCTGGCGATGCCATCGTCGCCGCCGCTTGCCGCTTCGTCGCCGCCGGCGCGCCGCCGCTGGCGCTGCTGGTCAATTCGGCGTCGCGCTTCGATTTCGACCGGATCGAGGATTTCGCTGCTGCGGATTTCGATCGCCACATGGCGATCAACCTGCGCGCCCCGGCGCTGCTGGCACGTGCCTTCGCCGCGGCGATTCCGGCAGGGGAGGCCCCGGCGCTCGTCGTCAACCTGCTCGATGCCAAGCTGGAAGCGCTCAACCCCGATTATTTCACCTATACGCTGTCGAAGATCGGCCTTGCCGGGCTGACCGAGCTGATCGCCCGCAGCTATGCGCCGGCCTTGCGCTGCATTGGCATCGCGCCGGCGGTGACCCTGGTCAGCGGGCCGCAGTCGCGCGAGAATTTCG
This sequence comes from Sphingomonadales bacterium, assembly GCA_027489695.1. Lineage (GTDB taxonomy): Bacteria > Pseudomonadota > Alphaproteobacteria > Sphingomonadales > Sphingomonadaceae > Sandarakinorhabdus. Next base: position 1,523 of record JAIXZK010000125.1, on the reverse strand, counting down.
AGGCGGTGCACGGCATGAACCCCCTGGGGCTGGGGGTTTCCGTTGACGATATCGTCGCGGCGCTGCGCTTCGCCATTGCCACGCCGACCTACAACGCCCAGACGCTCGTGCTCGATGGCGGCCAGCGCCTGCTCGGCCTGCCGCGTGACGTGGCTTACATGGTGGAAACATGAACGACCTGGCTTTCGATACGCCGCGCCTCGCCGGCCTGGTGCCGCCATCGCTGGCGCCGAAGACTCGCAAGATCATGCTCGAGGATTTCGACCTGATGGTCGATATCGGCTTCCACGATTTCGAGATCGGCACGCCGCAGCGCCTGCGCGTCAACATGGAAGTCTGGCTGGAAGCGACGCATTTTCCCACCTGCGACAGCGTCGATGCCGCCTGGGACTATGATTTCCTGCGCTCGTCGCTGCTGGAAATGGTCGCCGGCCGGCGCTTCAACCTGCAGGAAACCGTGGCGCACGAAATCTACGACCTGATCGCCGCGCGCCAGGGCGTGAAAGCCGTGCGCGTTTCGACGCGCAAGCCGGATATCTACCCGGATTGCGCCGCGGTGGGGGTGGAGTTGAGCAGCTTCTGATCGCAGTTGTGGCGCTTCCTCCGTGCCGCGCCGCGAATTTGATCGCCGATCGAGACTGGCAAGAGAGAGGGTCACCCCGGGCTTGACCCGGGGCCTAGCTTTCTTCCGCACCGTTGGGCGGTGATGGAGCATCACGCGATAATGGCGGCCCCGCTTCCCCGCCGAACAACGTCGGCCACAGATCGCGCCAATCCGGGTTGCCGGCCTCGATCAATTCCAGCTTCCATGCACGCTGCCAGCGCTTGATCGCCTTTTCGCGGCGGATGGCGGTTTCCATGGCACCATGTGCCTCATACCAGACCAGATGTTTCACCCCATGTTCCTGGGTGAACCCCGGTACCAGCCCGTCGCGGTGCTCGCTGATCCGGCGCGGAAGGTCGCCGGTAACGCCAGTGTAAAGTGTGCCGTTGCGACTGCTAGCGACAATATAGACCCAGCCGTGGTTGCTCATGCGGGGTCAGCAGAAGAAAAACTGGGCCCCGGGTCAAGCCCGGGGTGACCCGGTGGTTCGGGTCGCGGGCACTATCCGGGAAACACGCGCCTACCCCAACCGCTCCCGATGCCAGCGCAGGTGGTCCTCGACAAAGCTCTGGATGAACCAATAGCCGTGGTCATAGCCGGCATGGCGGCGCAGGGTCAGCGGGATGCCGGCGGCGGCGCAGGCGGTTTCCAGACGCTCGGGCTGCAACTGGCTCGCCAGGAAATCATCGGCCAGGCCCTGATCGACCAGCAATTCCCCAACCCGCGCGCCGCCGGCGATCAGCGCGCAGGCGTCGTGCGCTGCCCATGCCGCGGGATCGTCGCCCAGATACAATGGCAGTGCCTTTTGCCCCCAGGGCACCGCGCTCGGCGCGACGATCGGCGCGAAGGCCGAAACGCTGCGGAACCGGCCCGCATGGCGCAGCGCCAGGGTCAGCGCGCCATGGCCGCCCATGCTGTG
>JAIXZK010000053.1 GCA_027489695.1 Sphingomonadales bacterium | reverse complement strand
GAACCGCGCGCGTTCGACGTTTAGGATCTTGCCGCGCAAGGGGAGGATCGCCTGGAACTGGCGGTTGCGGCCCTGTTTGGCGCTGCCGCCGGCGGAATCGCCTTCGACCAGGAACAGTTCGGACTTGGCGGGGTCGCGTTCCTGGCAATCGGCGAGCTTGCCGGGCAGCGAGGCGATGTCGAGCGCGCCCTTGCGGCGGGTGAGGTCGCGCGCCTTCTTCGCCGCCTCGCGGGCCGCGGCGGCATCGATGATCTTGGCCATGATGGTGCGCGCCGGGGCGGGGTTTTCCTCCAGCCAGATGGCGAGGCGATCGGCGATCAGCGCTTCCAGCGGCTGGCGGACTTCCGAGGAGACGAGCTTGTCCTTGGTCTGGCTGCTGAACTTGGGATCGGGCAGCTTCACCGAGACGATGGCGGTCAGGCCTTCGCGCATGTCGTCGCCGGTGAGCGTCACCTTTTCCTTCTTCAGCGCGCCCGAGCTTTCGGCATAATTGTTGAGCGTGCGGGTCAGCGCGGCGCGGAAGGCGGCCATATGGGTGCCGCCGTCGCGCTGCGGGATGTTGTTGGTGAAGGCGAGGACCTGTTCGTAATAGCTGTCGTTCCATTCCAGCGCGACATCGATGCCGATGTCCCCGGCCTGGCCGGAGATGGCCACCGGCTTGTCGATCAGCGCGGTCTTCGACTTGTCGAGATACTGGACGAAGGCGGCGATGCCGCCTTCATAATAGAGCTCGACCGTCTGCTGGTCGGTGTGGCGGGCGTCGGTCAGGTGCAGGCGCACGCCGGAATTGAGGAACGCCAGCTCGCGGAAGCGATGTTCCAGCTTGGCGAAATCGAACTCGATGATCTTGAACGTGGCCGGCGAGGGCAGGAAGGTGACGCGGGTACCGCGTTTGCCTTCGGGGGCCGGGCCGGTGACCTTCAGCGGCGCCTCGGCATCGCCGTGGCGGAAGCGCATCCAATGTTCCTGGCCGTCGCGCCAGATGGTCAGCTCCAGCCATTCGCTGAGCGCGTTGACCACCGAAACGCCGACCCCGTGCAGGCCGCCCGACACCTTATAGGCATTGGCGTCGCTGTTCTCGAACTTCCCGCCGGCGTGGAGCTGGGTCATGATGACCTCGGCCGCCGAAACGCCCTCCTCCGAATGGATGCCGGTCGGGATGCCGCGGCCATTGTCGGTGACGCTCACAGAGCCATCGGGATTGAGGGTGATGAGGATCAGGTCGCAATAGCCGGCCAGCGATTCATCGATGGCATTGTCGCTGACTTCGAAGACCATGTGGTGCAGGCCCGAGCCATCGTCGGTATCGCCGATGTACATCCCCGGCCGTTTGCGCACGGCATCGAGGCCGCGCAGCACCTTGATCGAATCGGCATCGTAATCGGCCGGCGCCTGATTGGTTTCGTCGCTCAAAATCCCGGATCCTCCGGCCCCGCACGCCAGCGGCGGAAGCCTCGCGCCCGGCTATAGACTCTCGCGCGCGCCCATGCGAGCCTGATAACGGCTCTGGCGCGCGCGAGAGTCACAATATCGTCATGCCGGGTGCGGCGCCGTGCGTTTTCGCGCTGATCGATGGCAGAGTGGCCGCTGGCCTCTCCCTGCACGCCGGACAGCCATCCACCACGCGAGCCCCGGCAAAATGGGCTGCGGGGCGCACGGCCCCAGCCGCCGGAGGCACGACTTCTGCCCGTTATTCCGCCGCCGCCATCCGCATCGGCCCGTCATTGGCGGCGATCCGGGTCAGCGCGCGCAGGAAATCGACTTCGGCCTGGTCGTGTGGCGTACCATCGGGCTCGAAGATGTCGTGAAACCAGGGGCCGGACGGGCCATCGAGATAGGGCCGCGCCCAGCTGTCCCAGGGCAGGTGCGTCTGCGTCTTGCCGCGCACCAGGCCCCAGCAGATCGCGCCGACGCCGGCGGCGCGCGCTTCCGGCAGGATCGCCTCGAAGGTGCTGCCGGTCGGCCGCGCCATGAATTCGGTGCACAGCAATGGCCGGTCGAACACCCGCAGCCAGTTGACGCGGCGCATGAAATCTTCCGGCCCGCCATAATTGTGGAACGAGATGATGTCGGAACTGGCCAGCTGCACCGCCTGGATGCCCGACAGCAGCGTGAGCGACGACCAGTCGCCCAGCCACAGCGCGCTGGTCAGCGGCTGGCTCGGATGCTGTGCCCGCGCCCAGGCAAAGGCATCGCCGAGCAGCGGGATGACGCGCGCCGCCTTGGCCGCCAGTTCGGCGGGGTCGCAGCTGGCGACATCGGGGCCATTGTCGGGCTCGTTCCAGATATCCCAGGCCAGTACGCGATGATCCTGGCCGAAACGGGCCACGACCGTCTCGACATAGGTGCGCAACCGCGCCTGTTCGGCGGGGTCGGCGAGCACCGCTTCGCCGGGCGATTGCACCCAGCCACTGTTGTGCACCCCCGGCACCGGGTCCGGCTGCGGGCCGAGTTGCGGTCGCGGGTGCCAGCAGCTGTCGAACAGCACCAGCATGGTGCGGATCTGGTGCGAGGCGGCGATGGTCAGGAACTGGTCGATGCGATCGAGGAAGCCCATCGGATCGGCGGCGAACAGCAGGTCGTGCAGATAGACCCGCGCCGTGTTCATTCCGACCGAGGCAGCCAGGCCGAGTTCGCGATCGATGGTCAGCGGGTCGAAGCTGTCCTCCTGCCACATTTCCAGCTGGTTGATCGCGGTGGATGGCGTGAAGTTGCATCCGACCAGCCAGGGCTGGCGGTAGTGCCACAGCTGCGCCTCGGCGGCTGACCAGGTCGATGGATCGCGCATAACTCCCCCCGCTGCTGGCGGTTCCCGACAGTAACGGGAGAATTCGGGGATCAAATGAGAAAACGAGATGAAGTGCGCAATGTGAGCCGGAAATGCGACAAGTTGAAGATCGTTGCGTAACCGATATTATCTCTTTGGCGACCGATACGGCTGGATTTTCGTACAATTTCCGAACAGTTCGGAACCGCTATCTTGAACGGTCAGCGCTGGATATTTCGGGAGATGCTGGCGGGCTTTTTCTGTGCTGCCCACGATTGCAGTCAAACGTCAGCACCGGGGACGACCACGGCGGGTGATGCTGACTCCCGCATCCGGCCTGGTTTCAATCCACGCCGGGGCTGGTCGAGGGCGGATCGCTGGCCGGGAAACTCTCGTCGATCGCCTGATCGACGGAATCCCAATCGACGCGATCGCCGGTCATGCCGTCGGGCCCGGCCGGCCGCACCTCGGGCTGGCCGCCGACCGGTTCCGCCAGCGGCCTATCGGCCAGGTCGCTGTCGGCATCCGCATCGCCATCGCCATCGCTGCTGATACCGGGCATCGCGGCGGGATCGGGCGTCGGCGGCGCGACGCCCTCGTCGGCGGGGCCGCCACGGGTCGCTGCGGGCAAGCGGGTCGCCATCGGGAGTCTCCTCATCGAAGCCATGACTCGGTTACCCTTCGCCGCCGCGGTCGGTTCCCGCGGGGACGACCATCACGCCGTCTCGATGCGCCCCGCCTCGACGCGCAACCAGGTGCCGGCAACGCCGGCGAACAGCGCCGGATCGGTGCCGGTCATCCAGACTTGCGTGTCCATCCGCGCCAGCCGCTCGAACAGCGCCGCGCGGCGGTGCGTATCGAGATGCGCCGCGACTTCATCGAGCAGCAGCAGGGGCGGCTGGCCGGTCGCATCGGCAACCAGCTCGGCGTGGGCAAGGATGATGGCGATCAGCATGGCCTTTTGCTCGCCGGTCGATCCGCGCGCCGCCGGCTCGCCCTTGCCGAGGTGGACAACCTCGAGGTCGGCGCGATGTGGCCCGGTGAGCGCCCGCCCGGCCGCGGCATCGGCCATCCGCCCCGCCGCCAGCGCCGCGGCAAACCCCGGTCCGGCGCTGCCGCCGGCGAGCGCCAGGCCGGGCCGCGCGAAGGGGCCATCGGGCGCGGCCGCGAGCCTGTCGGAGAGTTGCGCCACCAGGGCGGCACGCGCCGTGGCAATGGCTTCGCCATGTTCCGCCATCGCCGCCTCCAGCGCCATCAGCCAGGCGGGATCGGCCGGCGTGTCCCCGGTCAGCAGTCGTGTGCGCTGGCGCATCGCTGCTTCGTAGCGCAGGCTGTGCTGGCCATGGCCGGGGGCGAGCGCCAGCACCAGCCGATCGAGGAAGCGCCGCCGCGCCGCCGGCGTATCGGCGAACAACCGGTCCATCGCCGGCGTCGCCCAGACGATCGACAGCCATTCGCCGAGCGCCGTGGCGGCAGCAGCGGCGCCATTGATGCGCACGATCCGCCGTTCCGGCGCGGCTGCCGCGGTGCCGGTACCGAGTTCGGCATCGCCCGCCGCCGTCGCCAGGCTCGCCGCCAGCGACCAGCCACCGGCGCCGCCGCTGCGCGCCGCTTCCGACAGCGCCGCGCCGCGCAGGCCGCGGCCGGGCACCAGGAAGGACAAGGCCTCCAGGATATTGGTCTTGCCGGCGCCATTGTCGCCGGTGATGACGACCGCACCCGGCCCGGCGGCCAGGGCGGCGCTGGCATAGGACCGGAAATCGGTGAGTTTCAGTCGTGCGACAACCGCCATCGTCCGCCGCCATAGCGCGTGCCGCCGACGAAGGCGACGGCCGCCAAGCATCGGCGCGTAAACATCAGTGGCGGAAGGAGCGGCGGCGATCCGCCCGCGGCGGCACCCGGCACTGCCCGCTGGCAGCCCGGCTCGATGGTGCCCGGAAGAGGACTCGAACCTCCACGCCCTTGCGAGCGCCAGCACCTGAAGCTGGTGCGTCTACCAATTCCGCCATCCGGGCACGAAGGTAGGAGCGGCCGGTTAGGGGCTGGGGAACGGCTTGTCAATCGCGGGTATCGCATCATTGCCGCCGCCGCCGGCGGCGCTGTGCCAACAAGCGCCGCGACAGACGGCGATGCGTTCGCTACAGGGCCTGCGCCATGATCGACACTCCGCACGCTGCCGACTCCGCCCTGCCTGCCCTGCACCGCCCCGATCTGCCCGGCGGCGCGCTCGTCACGATCATCGGCGGCTCCGGCTTCATCGGCCGCTATGTCGTGCAGCGCCTGGCCGAGGCCGGCTATCGGCTGCGGATCATCACCCGCAACCCCGATCATGCGATGTTCCTGAAGCCGCTGGGCGACCTCGGCCAGATCCAGGTCCAGCGCGGTGATGTCCGCGATGCGGCGTCGCTGGCCAGCGCCTTTGCCGGCGCCGATGCCGGCATCAACCTCGTCGGCATCCTCGCCGAAAGCGGCGGCCAGACCTTCCGGGCGCTGCAGGCCGAAGGTGCCGGCGCCGCGGCGCGGGCCGCGGCGGCCGCCGGCGTCGGCCATTATGTCCAGATGTCGGCGATCGGCGCCGATGCCGCCTCGGCGGTGCCCTATGCGCGCACCAAGGCCGAGGGTGAGGCCGCCGTGCTTGCCGCCATCCCGGCGGCGGTCATCCTGCGGCCGAGCATCGTCGCCGGGGCGGAGGACCAGTTCTTCAACCGCTTCGCGCGGATGGCGACGCTGTCGCCGCTGCTGCCGGTGATCGCCGGCGACACGCGTTTCCAGCCGGTATCGGTGCGCGACGTCGCCGCCGCCGTCGAGGTGGCGCTGCGCCGTGACGATGCCGCCGGCGGGACGTTCGAGCTCGGTGGTCCCGAGGCGCTCAGCTTCCGGGCGCTGCTCGAGATGATCAACCGGCTGACCGGGCGCGGCCGGGTGCTGCTGGAAGTTTCCGATTTCGAAGCGCGTCTGCTTGGCCGGCTCGGCGACCTGCTGCCGTTCATGCCGATGACGTCGGACCAGTACGCCATGCTGCGCAAGGACAATGTCGTGGCCGATGGCGCCCGCACGCTCGCCGATCTCGGTATCGCGGCGACGCCGCTTGCCGCCTATGTGCCGCAGATGCTGCAGCGCTATCGCCCCAAGGGCCGTTTCAACCAGTCGCCGCCGGCCCTGATCGGCCACTGATTGCGCCATTGATTCGGCCATTGACCTCGCGCGCCGAAACGTCGAACGCAACGCCGACCGTCGCGCCTGGCCGCGATCCGTTGCGGAGAGCGAGTTGGACCAGGACCTGATCACCGTCATCATCCTTGGCATCGTCGAGGGGGTCACGGAATTCCTGCCGGTCTCGTCGACCGGCCACCTCATCCTCGCCTCGGCGCTGCTCGGCTATGATCCGGAGCGCTGGAAGGTGTTCAACATCGTCATCCAGCTCGGCGCCATCCTCGCCATCATCGTGCTCTACTGGCGCACCCTGCTGGCGGTGATCCTGGGGCTGGTGAAGCGCCAGCCGGAATCGCTGCGTTTCACCCGCAACATCCTGCTCGCCTTCACCCCGGCGGTCGCGATCGGTCTCGCCTTCCACGACGAGGTGGAGGCACTGCTCGGCCGCGCCGATGTCGTTGCCTGGGCGCTGATCATCGGCGGCATCGCGATCCTGGTCATCGAGCGCTTCGCCAAGGCGGGCACCGTCAAGGGCGTCGCCGCGATGCCGGTGCCGACGGCGATCGGCGTCGGCCTGATCCAGTGCCTCGCCATGGTGCCGGGGGTCAGCCGGTCGGGCGCCACCATCCTCGGCGCGCTGTCGCTCGGTGTCGAACGGCGGACCGCGGCCGAATTCAGCTTTTTCCTGGCGATCCCGACCATGCTCGGCGCGACGACGCTCGAACTCTACAAGAACCGCGACCTGCTCGATGGCCATGATCTCGGGCTGATCGGCGTCGGCTTCGGCGTGTCGTTCCTGGTGGCGCTGGTGGTGGTGAAGGCCTTTGTCACGCTGATCGGCCGCTACGGCTTCGCGCCCTTCGCCTGGTATCGCATCATCGCGGGGATCAGCGCGCTGGTCTGGCTGTCGGCGGTCTGAATTCCGTTTTCGGCGATTGAAGGGGTGCCTCCGGCGGCAGGGGCCTTGGGCCCCAGCCGCCGGAGGCCATTTTCTATCGTTCCTTCGTCCGCTTCCCGGGCAATAGACGCAGCAACGCCCTCACCGTATCGAGCGGCAGCGCGCGGACCGTCACCGTCTCGCCGGTGGCGGCATCGCGGCTGACGGTCGTTTCGGCCATGGTCAGCGAATTGGCGATGGCTTCCTCGGCGGCATCGGCGGCGGCGACGAACAGTGGCGTCATCAGGTCGTTGGGGATTTCGGTGACACTGGCCGCTGCGCTGCGCCGGGCCGGCATGCGGCGGACGGCATCGGCGGTCGAAAAGGCGATCGCATAGTCGCCGGAGCCGTTCGAAAAGGCAGCACCGGTGCGCGCCAGCCCGGCAAAGGCGCGGAAGGCGAGGCGGCGCAGATTGCGGTCCGACAGCGGCGCATCGGTGGCGACGACGATCATGATCGAGCCATCGGCGCTCGATCTTGGCGCGGGTGAACTGCCGGGCTCGGCAGCCGATGGCCCGGTGGTTCCAGTCCTTGCCGGCTGGCGACTCATGTCGTCGGCCGGCGGCAGCGCCGTGCCGAGCTCCACACCGCCGAGGCGCAGGAAGCCGCCGAAATTGCTCTGCACCAGCACGCCGAGCGTCGTGCCGTCGGGCAGGCGGCGCGAGGCGGTGCCGATGCCGCCCTTCCAGCCGAAGGCGATGGTGCCGGTGCCGGCGCCGACCGCGCCTTCCGCCACCGGGCCGGTGCCGGCGCTTTCGATGGCGCGGCGGACATCGGCCGCGGTGATGGCGCGGCCGCGGATGTCGTTCAGTTCGCCGTCGTTGGTCTCGCCGACAATGGTATTGGCGGAGCGCACCCGTTCGTTGCCCGGCTGCGCCAGCGTCCAGTCGAGCGCGCCGGCGATGCCGGCGGCGACCGACAGGGTGTTGGTCAGGAGGATCGGCGTTTCGATTTCGCCGAGTTCCTGGACCTGGCTCAGCCCGGCCAGCTTGCCGAAGCCATTGGCGACGACGATCGCCGCCGGCACCTTGTCCTGGAACAGATTGCCGCCGTGCGGCAGGATGGCGGTGACGCCGGTGCGGATGCCGTCGCCTTCGCGGCGGGTGACCTGGCCGACGCGGACACCGGGGACATCGGTGATGGCATTGGCCGGGCCGGGGGGCAGGGTGCCGAAGTCGATGCCGAGGGCCCGGGCGCGTTCTCGCGGCGGCTCGGCGGTGCCCGCCGTGTCGCGAGCGGCGACAGTGGCGGGCGCGGTGGCAAGCAGGGCGGCGGCGAGCAGCAGCGAGGGGGTGGCCATGCCGCTATCTTCGCTGCATCGGCCGCCGATGCAACCGGCGCGCGGGCCAGTCCGATGTGATTGCTTCGTCCGGCCCTGCGCCGGGTTGATCGCAGGGCCGGCGGCGGCGGCGGCTCAGTTGGAAGCCGTCGTGATGGTCGAGGCCTGGGCGCGGGCAGTGGCAACGGCTTCGCGCAGGCAGCGGTTGTGGTCGGCACGGCTGGCGATATCGGTGGCGCGGGTGGCGCAGACGCGCTCGGCGGCGGCATCGATGCGGCTGGCGAGCGTGTCGCGACCGGCGGCGGAGGTCAGGTTGAGGTCCTGGGTGCGGACGACTTCGCTGCGGGCGGTGTAGGCGAGTTCATTGGCCTGGGCGGGCACGGTGGCGCCAGCGACACACAGGCCGGCGAAGATCAGGGTGCCGAAAGCGCCGGCGGCGGTGCGGACGAACGAGGCGGAAGTGGCGAGCATGGGGGGAACTCCTGGTTGGCGCGGGAGCTTTCGGACCATCCGGGCTACCGCTGCACCATGCTCTGCACATGCCGTGCCAACTGCAGGGCGGCATAGCAGAGGTGTTTTATATCAATTAGTTAGGATAGTTAGTCGCGATTTAGCATTGCAACACACTCGGCGCGAAGTACCGAAACTCGGTACGATGCGCCAACATTTGGCGTTGGTTCTCGCGGCATGTCGATCGCGGCCGCGCAGCCGCTGCTTGTGCCATGCAACATGGCGATGCATAGAACCGTACCAATGCTTACCCAGCGCTCCCGTTACGCCCTGCGCGCCCTGATTTTCATCGCCCGCGCCGGCGGCGCCAGCGATTCACCGCCGGTGCCGATCTCCGCCATCGCCGCCGATCAGAAGCTGCCGCGCAAGTTCCTGGAGATCATCCTGCTCGAACTGAAGAATGGTGGCCTGGTCGAAAGCTATCGCGGCAAGATGGGTGGCTATCGCCTGGCGCGGCCGGCGGCGCAGATCAGCTTCGGCGAGATCATCCGGCTGATCGAAGGGCCGCTGGCGCTGGTGCCCTGTGTGTCGCTTTCCGCCTATCAGCGCTGTTCCGACTGTTTCGAGGAAACGACCTGCGCCATTCGCAAGGTCATGCTGGTGGTGCGCGAACAGACCGCCGCCATCCTCGATCACACCAGCCTTGCCGACCTGTCGATCGAGCTCGTCGCCGCCTGAACGCGGCGGCACGTAAAGCTCTCCTTCCTTGCCGGACACTGAATTCCCTATTGTCTAGTAGGAATATGGGATATAGCCAGGCTCAAGTTCGATTCTGCCTCGGGGGAGACGCCATGCGTTTGACAGCTTCCGTGTCGCCGCCACGCAGCGGCCTCTAACACATTCATAAATATTGATTAATTTTTCCGACGCTCCGGCGCCGGACGGCGAAGCCTTGCCCATTGCAAAGGATCGACAATGACGCTGCGGACCTTGTTGCTGCTTTCCCTGCCGGCCACCGCCCTGCTGGCCGCTCCGGCGCTGGCGGCCGACGCCGCTGTCGCCGAAGCGGCCGCCGATGCCGCGAGCGCCGGTGCCGAGGAGATCATCGTCACCGCCCGGCGCCGTGCCGAAAATGTCCAGGAAGTGCCGCTCGCCATCAGCGTCGTCGGCGGCCCGCAGATCGACGCCACCGGCAGCTTTAACATCGCGCGCCTGGCCCAGCTGCAGCCCTCGGTGCAGTTCATTTCGTCGAATCCGCGCAATTCGGCGATCAACATCCGCGGCATCGGCGCGCCATTCGGCCTGACCAATGATGGCATCGAACAGGGCGTCGGCCTTTATATCGACCAGGTCTATTGTGGCCGTATCGCCGCGGCGACGCTCGATTTCGTCGATGTCGAGCAGGTCGAGGTACTGCGCGGGCCGCAGGGCACGCTTTATGGCAAGAATACCACCGCCGGCGCGCTCAGCGTCACCACCCGCCGGCCGAGCTTCGAGCTCGAAGCGCGGGGCGAAGTCACCTACGGCAACCTCGATTTCATCCAGGCCAAGGCGTCGGTGTCGGGGCCGATCGTTGCCGACAAGCTCGCCGTGCGGCTGAGCGCATCGTTCACCAGCCGCGACGGCACCTTGTTCAACACGATCACCGGCCGCCGCGTCAACGAACTCGCCAACATCGGTTTTCGCGGTCAGGTCTTCTGGCAGGTGACCGACAATCTCGATCTGACCTTCAGCGGCGACTGGAACCGCCAGGATCCCGAAGGTTTCGCCCAGAATTACGTCAAGGTGGTGCCGACGGCGCGCGCGACGAACCGCCAGTTCGCCAGCCTCGCCGCCGCCTCGAACTATGCGCCGGCGAGCACCAACCCCTTCGATCGGCTGGTCGACAATGATTCGCCGCTGACCGCCAGGAACACCATCTATGGTGCCTCGCTGCTCGCCAATTGGGATCTGGGTGCGGCGACGCTGACCTCGATCACCGCCTGGCGCGGCTGGGACTGGGTGCCGAGCAATGATCGCGACTTCACCGGCCTGTCGATCACGCCGGTTTCGGCCAATCCGTCGCAGCAGGAGCAGTTCAGCCAGGAATTGCGCGTTGCCTCCGATGGGGCGAACCGCTTCGACTATGTCGCCGGTGTCTTCTACTTCCACCAGAAGATCGACACCCAGGGCGTGCAGCAGCAGGGCCCCTTCGCCGGCCTGTGGTTGCTCGGCCCGACGGTCAACACCGCCAACCCGGGCCTGATCAACGGGCTGCGGTCGGACAACGATATCCGCTACAAGAACGACAGTTTCGCGGTGTTCGGCAAGGTCACCTGGAACATCACCGACCGGCTGAGCTTCGCGCCGGGCCTGCGTGTCAATTACGACAAGAAGATCGGCTCCTATGACGCCGTCGTTACCGGCGGGCGCACCGACATCACCGCGGCGCAACAGACGATCAAGAATGGCGTCCTGCAAAGCCAGAGCTATAACGCGCGCTTCAGCGAATGGAATGTCTCGGGCGACGCGACACTGTCATTCAAGGCGAGCGACGAGGTGCTCGTCTATGCAACCTATGCGCGGTCGTTCAAATCGGGGGGCATCAACCTGTCCGGCCTGCCGACGCGCGCCGATAACGTGACACCGGCGCTGGAAACGGCGACGGTCAAGCCCGAGGACGTCACCCATTATGAATTCGGCGTGAAGTCGCAATTCCCCAACAACAGCGGCAGCCTGAACCTTGCCGTCTTCCGGACCGAGATCGAGGATTTCCAGACGACGGTCGTCAACAACAGCGTTGGCGTCATCCGGGGCTATCTCGCCAATGTCCCCAGGGTCCGCAGCCAGGGCTTCGAGCTCGATTTCGCGGTGCGGCCGTCGCGCAATTTCAACGCCTATGCCAATTTCGCCTATACCGACGCCAGATATGTCTCCTTCCCCGGCGCGCCGGTGCCTGTCGAACTGTCGGGCGGCGCGGTGCAGTTCGTCGACGCCTCGGGCGGCCGGCTGCCGGGCGTTTCCGAATATGCGCTGAGCTACGGCGCCGAATATCGCATTCCGGCGACGCTGTTCGGCAACGATGGCGATTTCTACATCGGCGTCGACGGCAGCCTGCGCTCGGACTTCTCGTCGAGCCCGACGCCGTCCGCGGCGCTCAACATCGACGGCTACGACATCGCCAATTTCCGCGCCGGCTATCGCACCGATTCGGGATGGGACGTGTTCGGCTGGGTGCGCAACGCCTTCGATACCGAATATTTCGACTTCCTGACCGCGGCGCCGGGCTCGACCGGCCTGATCGTCGGCCAGCCGGGCGATCCGCGCACCTTCGGCGTGACGCTGCGCGGGCGCTTCTGATCGTCGCGCCACGCCATCCACCTGCCCCCCGCCGGCGATAACGCCGCACTTTGTCGCGGCCGCGGCATCGGTTAGGAGGCAGTTCATGGGTGAATTGTCTGCTTTCGATGTCATTGTTGGCCTGATCGTGATGATCGCCGCGCTGGCCGGCCTGGCGCGTGGTTTCGTCGGCGAGATCGTGTCGTTGCTCGCCTGGGCGGCCGGCATCCTCGCCGTGCGGCTGCTCTACACCCCGGCCAAGCCGTTCGCCGTCAGCGCGGTCGGTACCGAGGCGGGCGGCGCGATCCTGGCCTTTGTCGGGGTGTTCCTGCTGGCGTTCATCGCGGTGCGGCTGCTCGGCGGCCGGCTGCGCGACGGGACGCGCAATTCCATCATCGGGCCGTTCGACCGGGTGCTCGGGCTGGGCTTCGGCGCCGCCAAGGGCGTGCTCGGCGCGGCGCTGCTGTTCCTGCTCTTGAACCTGACCTTCGACACCATCGATCCGGGCGAGCCCAGCCCCGAATGGCTGGCCGAGGCGAAGACGGCACCGACGCTCGCCATGGTCTCGAAGGCGCTCGTAGATTTCGTCGAGGAACGCCGCCGGGTGGCGCCGGACAGCGCATCGGCCGACGATCCGCACGCCGGTGTCGAAGGCTATGGCCGCGGCGAGCGCAGTGCGCTCGACAAATTGCTCGACGAACAGGAGAAGGCGTCGCCTTCGACGCCGATCTGATGACCATTCGCCTCTACAATACGCTGACGCGCCAGAAGGACGCGCTGGTCCCCGGCGATCCGAACCGGGTTACGATGTATGTCTGCGGCCCCACCGTCTATGGCCGCGCCCATATCGGCAATGCCCGCCCGGCGGTGGTTTTCGACGTGCTGCGCCGCCTTCTGCGCCATGAATATTGCGCCGATCATGTCGTCTATGCCCGCAACATCACCGATATCGACGACAAGATCATCGCCAAGGCCGCCGCCGAAGCGGTGCCGATCGAGACGATCACGCAGCGGTTCGAGGATTTCTACCTCGCCGACATGGGCGCCCTGGGCGTGCAGCCGCCGGATATTGCCCCGCATGCGACGACCAGCATTCCCGCCATGGTGGCGATGATCGCCGGGCTGATCGACAAGGGCCATGCCTATGCCAAGGACGGGCACGTGCTGTTCGATGTCGCGGCGTTCCCGGATTACGGCCGGCTGTCGCGGCGGCCGCTCGACGAGATGATCGCCGGCGCGCGCGTCGAAGTCGCGCCCTACAAGCGCGGTCCGGCCGATTTCGTGCTTTGGAAGCCGTCGAGTGACGAGCAGCCGGGGTGGGACTCGCCCTGGGGCCGCGGCCGGCCGGGCTGGCATATCGAGTGCAGCGCGATGATCGCGGAAAGCTTCGGCGAAACCGTGGACATCCACGGCGGCGGGCTCGACCTGCAATTCCCGCACCATGAGAATGAGCTGGCGCAATCGGCCTGCGCCCATGGCGGCGCGCCGCTGGCGCGCATCTGGATGCACAACGGCTTCCTATCGATGGGCAGCACCAAGATGTCGAAATCGCTCGGCAATGTCGTGGGCGTCGACGATCTGCTGGCGGCCGGCTGGTCGGGCGATGTGCTGCGGCTGGCGCTGCTGAGCGCGCATTATCGCCAGCCGCTGGAGTGGACCGACGAGCTGCTGGAACAGATTCGCGCCCGGCTGGAGCGCTGGCAACGGCGGATCGGCGCTTTCGAACCCGGCACGCGCGCGCCACCACACCCGGCGCTGGTCGCGGCGCTCGCCGATGATCTGAACACGCCGGCGGCGCTGGCGGCGCTGGCGGAGACCGAGTCGGACGTCGCAACACTGCTCGGCAGCCTGGCCTTTCTCGGCCTGCCCGGCTTCGGGCCAGGAGCCGCCTCGGCACCGGCGGAAACCACGGCGATCGTTGCCATCGGCGGGGACAGCCGCGACATGGCCGACTGGATCGCCGCCCGCGCCGATGCCCGCAAGCGCAAGGATTTCGCCGAATCCGACCGCATCCGCGACGAACTGGCAGCGAAGGGCATCGTGCTGGAAGATGGCCCCGGCGGCACGACCTGGCGCCGCGCCTGACTTTCGCCGGCGTGTCGACCAGAAAGTCCAGCCCATCGCCTTGAACCGTCCCGCGCGGGCCCTGTCGAAGTCGTCTCTGACCCGCAGATCCTCGGCGGTGTCGAAGCGGTCCGGCGCTGGGCACGCGAGCGGGGCCTGCTCTGATCCGGTGCCCGATCGACGACCTGTGCCAGACCAGGCTGGCAGCGAGCACTGCCCGCCCCGCCTGCAGCCGAAAAATCAAAATGGGGTCTGGGGCCCAAGGCCCCAGCCGCCGGAGGCATCCTTCCATCCCTGTTGATCCGCGAGACTTGGTACAAATCACCCGCGCCGGCATCGACATCGGCCAATGCCGCGATCCGAAACCGCCGCCACCTGTTCCCCGCCCGCCGACTGCCCTATATCGGCAATCATGTCGGACGCGCTGTACAATACCGAAATCCTGCGGCTGGCGGCCTCGACCGCCAGCGCCCGGCGGCTCGACGCGCCGATGGGCAGTGCCGTCAAGGTTTCGCCGGTGTGTGGCAGCAAGGTCACCGCTGATGTCGATCTCGACGGCGAAGGCCGCATCGTCCGTTTCGGCCAGGATGTGCGCGCCTGTGCGCTCGGCCAGGCGGCGGCGGCGCTGGTCGAAGCCGGTGTCAGCGGATGCCGGGTCGAGGATGTCGCTGCCGCTCGCGCCGAACTGGCCGATTGGCTCGCCGGCCGCGCGGAAGCCGCGCCGCAATGGCCCGGCATGACCGTCTTCGCGCCCGCACGGCCGCATCGCGCCCGTCATCCGTCGATCCTGCTCGCCTTCGATGCGACGCTCGCCGCGGCTGCCGCGGCCGGTGCTGCCCGCGCGGCCTGACATTTGGCCGCCGCCCATCTCCCCGCCTTCCTGCCGGAGGCGGTCGTCTATCTAGCCGCCTCGGTGGTGCTGGTGCCGCTGTTCATCCGGGCGCGGCTCGGCGCCGTGCTCGGCTATCTTGCCGCCGGCATCCTGATCGGGCCGTCGCTGCTGGGTTTCTACGACAATCCGGAACAGGTGCTGCAATTCGCCGAATTCGGCATCGTGCTGCTGCTGTTCGTCATCGGGCTGGAACTGCAACCGTCGCGGCTCTGGGCGATGCGGCGCGATATCTTCGGCCTGGGCGCGGCGCAGGTCATCCTGTGCGGCCTGGCGCTGACCGGGCTGCTGTTGGCACTGACCGGCCTCACCTGGCAGGCGGCGCTGGTCGTCGGCCTGCCGCTCGGCCTGTCGTCAACGGCGCTGGTCATGCAGATCCTCGCCGAACGCGGCATCACCGGCACGCCCTTCGGCCAACGCGGTTTCGCCATCCTGCTGTTCCAGGACCTGTCGATCGTGCCGCTGCTGACCATCGTCGCCGCGCTGTCGCGGGTGCCCGACCCGCAAGCGCTACCCGGCTGGCAGATGGCCGGGCTGACCGTGGCGGCGCTGACCTTCCTCGTCGTCGTCGGCCGCTATGCGCTGCCTTCCGTTTTCCACATCGTCGGCCGCCTTGGTGCACGCGAGGCGTTCGTCGCCGCCGGTCTGCTCTGCGTCCTCGGCAGTGCCCTGCTGATGGCCTCGCTGGGCCTGTCGATGGCCTTGGGTGCCTTTGTTGCCGGCGTCATGCTCGCCGAATCGCCCTATCGCCACGCGCTGGAGGCCGATATCGAGCCGTTCCGCGGCCTGCTCGTCGGGCTGTTCTTCGTCGCCATCGGCATGACGCTCGATCTGCGGATCGTCGCCGATCAATGGCTGCTGGTGGCGGCGCTGGTCATCGGCGTGAT
>JAIXZK010000061.1 GCA_027489695.1 Sphingomonadales bacterium | reverse complement strand
GAATGCCTGTGGAAGTAGAACGAGGCCTCCGGCGGCTGGGGCCTTAGGCCCCAGACCCCATTTCGTGAGGTTCCGGTCTGCGTGGCCGCTGTCCGCTATGCGATCAACAAACAAAATGGGGTCTGGGGCCTGAGGCCCCAGCCGCCGGAGGCATATTTTTTCTGTTGAAAACAACGCTCTCCCTACAACCAGCCGCGCCAGCGGAAGAACAGATAGGGCAGGATCGCCGACAGCAGCATCAGCAGCAGCGCCCAGGGATAGCCGAGCTGCCAGTGGAGTTCGGGCAGTGCGTCGAAGTTCATGCCATAGATGCCGGCGACGAGTGTTGGAGGCATGAACACGATTGCCGAGACCGAGAAGATCTTCAGCACGGCATTCTGTTCGATCGAGATCAGGCCGAGGGTTGCGTCGAGCAGGAAGGTGATGTTCGATGCCATGTAGCTGGCATGGTCGGTGAGCGAATTCAGATCCCGCCCCAGCGATTTCAGATGTGGCCCCAGCGCCATTTCGCGCGGCGCTGAAAAGCTCAGCCAGCTCAGCGCCCGCGACAGGCTGACCGCCGATTCGCGCGATTTCGACAGCGCATCCTGCACGGCGCCGAGGCGGGTGATCAGCGATTGCAGCGCCAGGTTCGATACCCGCTGCTGGCCGCGGCCGCGCGCGCGGCGGAAGGCCTGGCGCGAGATGGCGTCGACTTCGCCGGCGATATGCTCGATGCCATCGGCCAGGCGATCGACAACGGCATCGAACAGATGGACCAGCGCCATCGCCGAGGTGTCGCACAGCACCGGGGTGCGCTCGGCATGGCCGGCGAAGCGATCGAAGGCGACGACATCGGCGTAGCGGACGGTGATCAGATGCACCGGCGTCAGCACGAAGCCGACGCTATGGCTTTCGGGCGCGTCCTTGAACACGCCGGTGACCAGCGTCGCGGTCATGTAGAGCGCATCCTTTTCGGCGTAGAGCCGGCTCGATGTCTCGATTTCCAGCATTTCTTCGGGCGTCGGCACCTCGATGCCGGTGACGCGCTCGATGAACAATTCCTCCTCGCGGGTCGGGTTGATCATGTCGATCCACACGGCGCCTTCGGGCAGGGTGGCGCGGGCGTGATCGATTTCGGCGAGCGCCATCTCGTCGCCCGGCGTGAATACACGCAGCATGCCTGTCTCCGGTCGTTCTCTCCCACCGCATAGCGCGCTGGCGGACAATCGCGAAAGGCCGCGGCGCCGGCGTGCCCGTTGTTGCGCCGGAATCGGCGCGCTTGCGGTCGCCACGCTCGTCGGGCAGCGTAACCGGGGACGCAGTCGACACGAATGGTCTAGCAACGGCCAGAGAAGGAGAGACGATGGCGACCGCAGCCGACACGATCGAAGCGCCACCGGCGCCGCCGCCGCCGGCGGCGCAACCCTATCTCTTTCATCGCCATGCGCTGCTGGTGCGGGTGACGCACTGGACCAATGCGCTGGCGATCTTCTTCCTGCTGATGACCGGGCTCAACATCTTCAACGCCCATCCCAGCCTGTACTGGGGCCCCTATGGCGCCTCCGCCGATGCCGCGCATCGCTGGCTGGAGATCGGCTCGAAGAACGTCGGCGGCGAGGCGCGGGGTTTCGTCCGGGTCGGTGATGTGACCGTCACCACCACCGGCGTGCTCGGCCTGTCGACGGCGCCGAACGGTGGCCCCAACCCGATCGCCTATCCGTCCTGGGCGACCTTCCCCAGCTATCGCGACCTGGCGACGGCGCGTAATTTCCACTTCTTCTTCGCCTGGGTGCTGATCCTGAATGGCCTTGCCTATCTCGGCTACAGCCTGGTCAGCGGCCATTTGCGCCGCGATCTGCTGCCGAAGCCGGGGGAGCTTTCGCCGGCCAATATCGCGCATGACATCGTCAAGCACGCGAAGCTGCAATTCCCCAAGGGCGAGGAAGCCAAGCGCTACCATGTGCTGCAGAAGCTCGCCTATGGCGGGGTGATCCTTGTGCTGATCCCGCTGGTCATCCTCACCGGCCTTGGCATGTCGCCGGCCAACAATGCCGCCTGGCCGTGGATCCTCGATGTCTTCGGCAGCCGGCCGAATGCCCGTTCGCTGCACTGGGTGGCGGCCAATCTCATCGGCCTGTTCATCATCGTCCATCTGCTGATGGTCGTGCTCGCCGGGCCGATCAACGAGATCCGCTCGATGATCACCGGCAAGTTCCGCATCGATCCGGAGAAGGCATGATGACCGGTCTTTCGAACCGTCTTTCACGGCGCCGCCTGTTCAGCCTGGGTGGCATCGCTGCCGGCGGCGGGCTGCTGTCCGCCTGCGACGGCCTCGCCCGCAGCGACAGCCTGGGCGGCATCATCAAGTCCGCGGAAGCCGCGACGATGCGCTGGCAACGCGCCATCGGTCGTGACGCGCTGGCGCCGGAGTATACGCTCGCCGACCTGTCGCCCGACTTCAAGGTCAACGGCACCCATGAGCCGGTGGAGGCCGAGTATCAGGGCATGAAGCGCGGCGGCTTCGCCGATTGGCGGCTGGAGGTCGGCGGCCTCGTCACCAACCCGATGCGGCTGGCGCTGCCGCAGCTGAAGGCGCTGCCGCAGCGTACCCAGATCACCAAGCATGATTGCGTCGAAGGCTGGACGGCGATCGGGCAATGGACGGGGCCGCAACTGGGCCTGATCCTCAAGGCCGCCGGGCTGAAGCCGAATGCCCGCTATGTCGTGTTCCGCTGCGCCGACAATTATGGCGGGGAAGCCTCCAAGGGCGGCGCGCAATCGACGTCGCTCTATTACGAAAGCCTCGACCTGATCGATGCCTTCCACCCGCAGACGATCCTTGCCCACAGCATGAACGGCGCGCCATTGAGCGTCGGCCATGGCGCGCCACTGCGCCTGCGCGTCGAGCGCCAGCTTGGTTACAAGCAGGCAAAGTACGTCATGGGCCTCGATGTCGTTGAGAGCCTTGCCGGCTATGGCCAGGGCAATGGCGGCTATTGGGAAGACCGCGGCTATGAATGGTATGCCGGCATCTGACGATTGACGCCGCCGGCCCCCGCCGCCACATCGCGGCGATGTTCACCGCAACCGTCCGCGATACCGGCTCCAAGCCGGAACTCTATGCCGATCTGGCGCGCGATCTCGGCGGCCTCGTCGCCGGCGAGCGTGACTGGGTCGCCAATGCCGCCAATGCCGCGGCGCTGATCTTCACGACGTTGCCCGGCCTCAATTGGGCCGGCTTCTATTTCGTCAAGGATGGCGAGCTGGTGCTCGGCCCGTTCCAGGGCAAGCCGGCGTGCATCCGCATCGCCATCGGCCGCGGCGTCTGCGGCACCGCCGTCGCCGCGGCGCGGACGCAGATCGTCGCCGATGTCCATGCATTTCCCGGCCATATCGCCTGTGATGCGGCGTCGCGATCGGAACTGGTGGTGCCGCTGTGGCGCGATGGCGTGGTGATCGGCGTGATCGATCTCGACAGCCCGCTGCCGGAGCGGTTCGATGACGACGATGCAGCGGGCATCGAGCAGTTGGCGGCGATCTATGTCGCGGGCTGCGATTTCTGAAAGCGTTGCCGAGGGTGCTTCGTCCCCAGTCCGGGCGACGGCGGCGGCGGGGGCAGGGCGATGCACCGGGCCCGACCTGTCCCGCGCATCACCGGCCACTCGGACCAGCGATCAGCCGAACCAGCGTTCCGATGCGTCGCGCAGCTGCGCGGCCTGGCCATTGCTGAACAGCCAATCGACGAGATCCTCGGCGTCGCGTTCCTCGACCAGCCGGATGGTGATGCCGCCGGCGCCGGCGCTGCCACTGAGGCGGCCGGCAAAGCGCAGCTGGGCCTGGCCGGCGAGTTCGGGGCGGCTGTCCAGTGCCGGCCGGCGCAATTCGAACAACAGCGCTTCCGCGGTCACCGTGACCGAAAACAGCTGCCGTTCCGAACCGTCACGGATTTTGACTTCACCGGTTTCGGCCAGGTCGCGCGGGGTGGCGTGGAAGCCGGCTCGTTCCGCCGCGATGACAAGCACCAGATAGGCCCGGCGCAACGCCCGGCCCGCACAGCGATCGAGGTTGACGAGGTGCGCTTCCGCTTCGCTATACAGCATACATCCTCAACGACACGGTACGACGTTGGTTCCGTGGTCGCCCCTATAGCGGAAACATTACATGTCTGTCATGTCCGATCGCTGGATTCGCGAAAACGCCCTTGCCACCGGCATGATCGAACCCTTTGTCGAACGCCAGCAGCGCGGCGGCTGCATCTCCTATGGCCTGTCATCCTATGGCTATGACGCGCGGGTGGCCGATGAGTTCAAGATCTTCACCAACGTCGATTCGGCGATCGTCGATCCCAAGGATTTCCAGGCCAACAGCTTCGTCGATCGCAAGACCGATTGCTGCGTCATCCCGCCGAACAGCTTCGCGCTGGCCCGCACCGTCGAATATTTCCGGATTCCGCGCGACGTGCTGGTCATATGCCTCGGCAAATCGACCTATGCGCGCTGCGGCATCATCGTCAATGTGACGCCGCTGGAGCCCGGCTGGGAAGGGCATGTCACCCTCGAATTCTCCAATACCACGCCGCTGCCGGCGCGCATCTATGCCAATGAAGGCGCCTGCCAGTTCCTGTTCCTGCAGGGCAACGAGCCCTGCGAGATCAGCTATGCCGATCGCGCCGGCAAATATATGGGGCAGCGCGGCGTGACCCTGCCGCGGTTGTGAGCCCGCCTCCGGCCGCCGGCCTCGATCGTGGCGGGCTTGCCGCGGGCGCCGGCGCCTATCTGATCTGGGGCCTGCTGCCGCTCTATCTCAAGCTGCTGGCCGGCGTTCCCGCCGGCGAAGTGCTGGCGCACCGCATCCTGTGGACGGTGCTGGTCATGCTGCTGGTCGTCGTTGTGGTCGGCGGTGCCGGGCGGCTGGCGCGGGCGCTGGGCTCGCGGCGGCTGATGCTGCAGCTGGCGGCAAGCTCGCTGTGCATCGCCGTCAACTGGCTGGTCTATACCAGCGCGGTGCTCGACGGCCGGGTGCTCGATACGGCGCTCGGCTATTTCATCAATCCGCTGGTCAGCATCCTGTTCGCCGTCGCGCTGCTCGGCGAGCGCCTGTCCGGCGGCCAGCGCATCGCGGTGGCGCTGGCGGCGCTGGGGGTGGCGGTGCAGACCGCCTCGCATGGCGAGCTGCCGCTGATCAGCCTGGTGCTGGCGGCGTCGTTCGGCACCTATGGCCTGATTCGCAAACAGGCCGATGTCGATGCCGCGACCGGCCTGCTCATCGAATCGCTGCTGCTGGCGCCGTTCGCGGCAGTCTATCTGGCGCTGCAGCCGGGGGGCGGCCTCGCCTGGCCGGCGCCGACGCTGGCGCTGCTCGCCGCCGGCGGGGTGCTGACGGCGGTGCCGCTGCTGCTGTTCGGGCTGGCGGCGCGGCGGCTGCCGCTCGCGACTCTTGGCCTGATGCAATATCTTGCGCCGTCCATGGCCTTTTTGCAGGCGGTTTTCCTGTTCGGCGAGCCGCTGGATCCGTGGCGATTGCTGGCCTTTGCCTGCATCTGGGCAGGCCTTGCGATCTACAGCCTGTCGCTGCTGCGCCGCACCGCAGCGTGAATGTTGCGTTGCAGCATTCACAAAACAGGTGCAAATCAATCAAACTGTCATGCTTTGATGCTTATATCGCCGCAACGCAGCAAGGGAACGGCAGCGACACGATGCGAATCGCCGCGATCTTCATGGCCCTGGTGCCCGGCGCCGCGCTGGCGGCGCCGCTTGCTGACAGCCTCGGCAATCTCGGCGGCAGCGACGGCGTGCTGATCGCCATCGGCCTGGCGCTCGCCGCGCTGATCGCCCGCCGCCGCCGCGGCCTTCCCGAAAGCGCTGACTGACGCTGCCGCCACTGGCGGACGCCGTGGCGCTGGGCTAATCCTGCGCGATGGACAAGATCGTCATCCGCGGCGGCAAGCCGCTTTCCGGCCGCATACCCATTTCCGGTGCCAAGAATGCCGCGCTCACCCTGATGCCGTGCGCGCTGCTCACCGACGAGCCGCTCACCCTCAGGAACCTGCCGCGCCTCGCCGACATCGACACCTTTGGCCATCTGCTCAACAACCACGGCCTGTCGACGACGATCGAGGGTACCCACCCCGATGAATTCGGCCGGGTGATGACCATCCGCGCCAACCGCATCACCTCCACCGTCGCGCCCTATGACATCGTGCGGAAGATGCGCGCCTCGATCCTGGTGCTGGGGCCGCTGCTGGCCCGCGCCGGCGAGGCAACGGTCTCGCTGCCCGGCGGCTGCGCCATCGGCAACCGGCCGATCGACCTGCATCTGAAGGCACTCGAACATCTGGGTGCCGAGATCGAGCTCGCCGCCGGCTATGTGAAGGCGACGGCCAAGGGCGGGCTGCGCGGCGGCAAGTATGTCTTCCCGCTGGTTTCGGTCGGTGCCACCGAAAATGCCGTGATGGCCGCCGTGCTGGCGCGCGGCGAATCGGTGCTGGAAAATGTCGCCCGCGAGCCCGAGATCGTCGATCTGTGCAATTGCTTGCGTGCCATGGGCGCGAAGATCGAGGGCATCGGCACCGAGCGGCTGCGCATAACCGGCGTGCGCGACCTGCACGGCGCCACCTATGCCGTGATGCCCGACCGTATCGAGGCCGGCAGCTATGCCTGCGCCGCCGCCATCACCGGCGGTGAAGTCGAGCTGGTCGGCGCATCCGAGGCCGATCTCGGCTCGACGCTCGATTCGCTGCGCGAGGCCGGCGTCGAAGTGACGCCGACCGCCGATGGCCTTTCGGTGAAGCGCCTCAATGGCCTGCGCGGTGTCACCGTCTCGACGGCGCCCTATCCGGGCTTCCCGACCGACATGCAGGCGCAATTCATGTCGATGCTGGCGGTGGCCGAGGGTGCCTCGCTGCTGACCGAGACGATCTTCGAAAACCGCTTCATGCACGTGCCGGAACTGTCGCGCATGGGCGCCGATATCACCGTGCGCGGCCGTTCGGCGGTGGTGCGCGGCGTCGCCGGGCTGACCGGCGCGCCGGTGATGGCGACCGACCTTCGGGCTTCGATGAGCCTGGTTCTCGCCGGGCTGGCGGCATCGGGCGAAACCACCGTCAACCGCGTCTATCACCTCGATCGCGGCTACGAGCGCCTGGAAGAGAAGCTCTCGGCGGTCGGCGCCGATATCGAGCGGATCGGCGACGGCTGACATCATGGCCGACGCCACTGCCGGACGGTTGCACCTGATCGGCCAGGACGAGCATGACCTGCCGGCGCTTTCCGCGCTGCTGCAGGACGCGACACTGCGCGCTGTCGATATCGCCTTTGATGCCCGCGGCCGGCGGCTGGTGGCGCTGGTCAACCGTTATCGCCGCGAAGCCGGCGGCGGCAGCCGGGTCCGCGCCGCGCTGCGCCTGGAAACCGTCGCCGCCGTGCAGCGCCAGGGCTGGCCGACCGACCGCGACGCCGTGCTGGCGCTGCTGTCGCTGACCCGCGACGATGACTGGCTGGTGCTGACCTTCGCTGGCGCCGCTGCGATCCGGGCGCGGGTCGAGGTGGTGGAGATCGTGCTGGAGGACGTTGCCGACCCCTGGCCGACGGCGCGCGAGCCGCGCCACGATTGATGCGATGCAGGACCGGCAGTAGCGCCGTTCGGTCCTGAAGCGCTGCAACGCCGGCGCTCTGCCGGCGGGGCGCTATTCGACCTTGCGATGCAAGATGGCCCGCGATGCTTCGCGCGCCGCTTCGATCCGTTCGAGTGCTTCCGGGCTGTACGGCGGCAGGATACGGTCATTGACCCGCGCCGTTCGGCGAATCTCAGCGATTTCCACGGGTTTGGCGATCCGTGCCGCGAATTCGCGAAGGTCGGTGTCCGGTCCGCTGGCCATCAGGCATGCTCCCTTACGTTCAGATCCCGAACGATGTCGGCCAATGTGTCGGCGACCTCGGCAGTCCAGGCGAAAAACTCGTCATCATTGTATTCGGTTTCAAGTGCTTCGTCACTATCGAAGCAAAGCACGCCGATGGGCTTCGGTCGGTCGCCCGGCAGTTTCGTCAATTCCCCGGGCTGGTCGAAGATGGGCACGGCGAGGATGCTGGCAAGAGTCGGTCGCACCAGGGCCCGCTCGTATTTTGTCATGAACAGTTCGTCGGGTGGCAGCTCGGCCGGAACGCAATAGATGATATCCGCGGCAGCGAAGGCCGCCGGCGCGCCCTGGCCGCGGGGATCGAGCACCATCCGGTCGTCGGCATCATCGTCCATGCCGGCCGTGACACGAACGCGAAATGCGCCGCCAAAGGGTGTCACGATCGCGATCCGCAATTGCGGCAGCAGGCCGATGCCGGTTCGGCGGCGCAAGGCGTCGCTGTGTTCGTGCGCCTCGCCAAGAATGGCCTTCAGCCGGGCGCGCGCCGCATCCGGGGCGTTCCGCAGATCGCGCTGCAGGTTGCGCAACGCGGCCTCATAGCCATCCGTCCAGGCCTTCAGAGCGGTGGCGCGGTCGCAATCGAAGTCCAGCACCGGGATCGCCGACGGCAGCGAGACGGGCAACAGGTTCGGCGTCAGCCGCCGCGACGCGAGCTGGCTGCCGAAAATGCCGGTACGCAATATCGCCGTCGCAAAGCCGAGCAGGCCGGTGGGCGGGCCGGCCTCGTCGTCGGCCAGCGTGAATGCCACGACCGGCAGGGGGGGACGATTCGAGCGGCCGCGTTCGAGTTTCAGCTTGTCTTCGTTGAACACCCACGTCGGCAGATTGGCGACCAGCCCGCCATCGACATAGCGGTGTCTGCCGCTGCCGTCGCCTTCAACGGCCGCCGGACGAAACACCAGCGGAATGCTGAACGAGGCAACCACGGCATCGGCGATCACCGCGTCGGGTGTTTCCGGGCCGAATATATTGAGTTTTCGCTCCTCGATGTCGGTGACGATTATGCGCAGCGGCAGCAACTCATTGTCGACGATAGGATCGAGGTGCCGGAAGCGTATGGGGCGATCGAGGCTCTTGCCCTTGGCGGCATAGGCCGGGCGAAGCGCGTCATGGATGATCTGATCGACAAAGTCGCGGGCCTTGCCGCTATCGAAGAGACCGAAGTGCCGCAGCAGGCGCAGCATCGGTGGATCGCGCCCGAAGCGCTGCTGCAGCCACCATATCGGGGCGGCTGCGAGCCCGACCCCCAGCGCCGAAACGGTGATCAACCAGCGCGTGACGCCGACCCAGCGACGATTGCGCTTGAACCAGGCCCAGTCCTCGGCCCCGATCAGTGCTACCGGCGATTTTCCATAGGCTGAAAAAACGTCGCCGCCGCCGACATCCGGGTTGAAGATGCGGCGCGGTTCCATTCCAATCGCCGCCAGCGTCGCCGCGATCGCGCCAGCCGAGGAGCCGGCGACTCCCTGCCATTCGACGCCGACGCGGCGGGCCGCTTCCAGCGCGCCGATATGCGCGATGCCCTTGGCGCCGCCGCCTTCGAAAATGGCGAAAGCGGGCAGCGGTGGCAGGTCGCCTTTCGAATCCGTTGCTGCCGCTGCTGCCATCGATCACCTCTTGCACCAGCGAGACTACCCCAATCCGGCGGCTTCCCTCAGGCTTTTGTGAGCGATCCGGTTGTATTCGTCGCGGCGCCTGGGGCGCGCCTAGCCCAGCACCACCCGCGCCTGGCTGGCGAGATGCGCCAGCATCGCCGTGGTGATGGTGCCGCCGGTGCGGGCGCGATCGACGGGCGCGGTGATCCGCGCCAGCCGATCGGGGTTGGCGCGCAGCCAGTCGTCGACCGCCTGGGCGGGGTCACCGCCGCTGCCGGCGATGCGGCGCACCTGGTCGAGCCGCAGCTGCTCGAAATCGCGCACCAGCCCGGCCTGCAGCAGCCGTTCCCAGGGATCGGTCGGCGTCAGCGCCGCGGCGGCGCCCTTGGCCCAATCGAGGCCGCTGGCTTCGCCGAGCAGGGTGTAGGCGCGTGCCGTGGCGGCTTCGTCGGCGGCCAGATCGGCGGCGAGCAGGCCGACGCCGATGGCGCCATCCAGCCCCTCGATGCGGACAAGTGCGCTGCGGATCGGCGCCGGCGTGTCGAGCGCCGCCAGCCGCGCCGCATAGCGATCGAGCTGGGCGCGCGGTTCGGGGCGCAGCAGCGTGTCGAGCGCGGCGGCGAGCCGGTCGAGCGACCCCTGCAGCCGCGCGACGGTCTGCGACGGTGCGGCGCCGGTGGTGGCGCGCAGCAAATCGGCCATCTGGGTACGCAGTGCGGCGATCGCCTCGACATGAAGATCGAGCTGCACGGCGCCGGGGACCGGCGCGGTATCGATAGCGGTCCACAGCTCGCGGAAGCCGAACAGCGCGCGGGCGGCGACAAAGGCGCCGGCGACATCGGCGAGCCCGACGCCCAGTTCCTCGGCCAGTTCGAAGGGCAGGGTGAGCCCGCCGCGATTGACCAGTTCGTTGGTCAGTTTGGTGGCGATCAGTTCGCGGCGCAGCCGGTGGCCATTTATGGCGGCGGCGTAGCGCGCCTGCATCGGCGTCGGGAAGGCGGCGTGCAGATCGGGCACCAGCAGCGGGTCGTCGACGAGCGGGCTGGCAACCAGCGCGTCATAGACCGCCATCTTGGCATAGGCCATGACGACGGCGAGTTCCGGCCGCTGCAGGGCGCCGCCGGTGCGGGCGCGCTGGGCGAGCTCCTCGTCGCTCGGCAGGCCTTCGACGGCGCGGTCGAGTTCGGCGGCCGATGCCTCCAGCGTCTCGATCAGCCGGACATGGCCGGGCAAGGCGGCGGCGCCGCCGCGTTCGGCGATGGACAATGCCTGCGTCTGCAGGATGTTGTCGGCGAGCACCAGGCCTGCGACTTCATCGGTCATCTCGGTCAGCAGCGTGTCGCGGTCGGCGGGGGCGAGGCGGCCGGACTGGACCTCGCTGCCCAGCGCGATCTTGATGTTGACCTCATTGTCGGAACAATCGACGCCGGCGCTGTTGTCGATGAAATCGGTGTTGATGCGGCCGCCACCACTGGCGAATTCGATCCGCCCGGCTTGCGTGACGCCAAGATTGGCGCCTTCGCCGACGACGCGGGCGCCAAGCTCGCGGCCATCGACGCGGTGGGCGTCATTGCCGCGGTCGCCGACATCGGCGTGGCTTTCGTGCGCCGCCTTCACATAGGTGCCGATGCCGCCGAACCACATCAGGTCGGTCTTCATCTTCAATATGGCGGTGATCAGTTCCGACGGGCTCAGGCTTTCGGCGGTAACGCCGAGCATGGCGCGGACCTCCGGGCTGAGCGGTACCGCCTTCAGGCTGCGCGCGAAGACGCCGCCGCCGGCGGAAATCCGCGACCGGTCATAATCGTCCCACGACGAGCGCGGCAGCGCGAACAGCCGCTCGCGCTCGGCGAAGCTGACGGCCGGATCGGGATCGGGATCGAGGAAGAAATGCCGGTGATCGAAGGCGGCGACCAGGCGCAGCGTCCGCGACAGCAGCATGCCATTGCCGAAGACATCGCCCGACATGTCGCCGACGCCGGCGACGCGGATGCTGTCCGACTGCACGTCGATGCCCATTTCGCGGAAATGCCGCTGCACCGAAATCCAGGCACCGCGCGCGGTGATCGCCATAGCCTTGTGGTCATAGCCATTGCCGCCGCCGCTGGCGAAGGCATCGCCGAGCCAGAAGCCATGCGCCTCGGCGATGGCGTTGGCGGTATCGGAGAAGGTCGCGGTGCCCTTGTCGGCGGCGACGACGAGGTAGGGATCGGGGGCATCGTGGCAGACGATGCCGGCCGGCGGAATGTTGCTGCCGTCCGGCGCCAGATTGTCGGTCAACGACAAGAGCGCCCGGATGAAGATGCGATAGGCCTCGGTGCCTTCCGCCAGCCAGGCATCGCGATTCGAGGCCGGCGGCAGTTGCTTCGGATAGAAGCCGCCCTTGGCGCCGGTCGGCACGATGACGGTGTTCTTGACCTTCTGCGCCTTGACGAGGCCGAGCACTTCGGTGCGGAAATCGTCGCGCCGGTCGGACCAGCGCAGGCCGCCGCGGGCGATCGGCCCGCCGCGCAGGTGGATCCCCTCGACGCGCGGGGAATAGACCCAGATCTCGCGATAGGGGACCGGCTTGGGCAGGCCCGGCACGGCATGGCTGTCGAGCTTGAAGGCCAGCGCTTCCGGCCCGCCGGGCACAAAGGCGTTGGTGCGCAGCGTGGCGAGGATGACGCGGCGATAGAGGCGCAGGATGCGATCATCGTCGATGGCGGCGACCTCGGCGAGGCCGGCGTCGATGGCGGCATTGCAGGCGATGGCTTCCTCGAACGCGGCGCCGGGGCGGAAGCGGGTTTCGAACAGCCCGACCAGCGCGCGGGTAACCTGCGGATAACGCTGCAGCGCGTCGACGACGGTCTGCAGGCCATAGGTGACACCGATCTGGCGCAGGTAGCGGAAATAGGCGCGCAGCCAGCCGGCCTGTTCGGCATCGAGCCCGGTGGCCAGCGTCAACGCATTGAACGCGTCATTCTCATGGGTGCCGGTCAGCACCGCCGCCAGCGCCGGCTCGACCCGGGCGCGCAGCGTCTCGAAATCGGCAAGGATCGCCGGCGAGGCGGCTTCGGCGACGAAATCATGGATCCAGCCGAGCTTGCCGCCGGCGAGATCGAAGGGAAACTCCTCGATGACGCGCAGCCCGAAATTCTCGAGCACCGGCACCGCGTCCGACAACGGGATGATCTTGCCGAGGCGATAGATTTTCAGCCGCAGCTGGCCGCTGGCATCGCCGGCCTGGCGGAACATGCGCACGCCGCGCGCCGCCTCGCCGTCGAGCTGGCTCAGCGCCAGCACATCGGCGGCGGCTTCGGCGGCGCTGTGCTGGGCGCGATAGCTCGGCGAAAAGCTCTTGCCATGGGTCATCGTCAGTCGCGCGGCGCGGGTGGTGCCGGCCAGCCCGATCAGCGCCGCTTCCAGCCCCTCTTCCCAGCCGCGCACCAACTGGCGCAGCCGGCGATCGAGATCGGCTTCGACCATCAGGTCGCACGCCGCCGCCACCGCCTCGTCGACGCCGACGACATAGTGCACGCGGGCGACGCCATCGGAACGCAGTTCGACCTCGAAGCGCCGCAGGCTGCCGCCGGTGGCTTCGGCGAGCATCGCGCCGATCCGCTCGCGCATGTCGCTGGTATAGGCGTCACGCGGCACATAGACGAGGATCGACAGGTAGCGGCCGAAGGGATCGGCGCGGGCGAACAGCTTGGGCCGCGGCCGGTCGAGAAGCGACAACAGGCCGAGCGACCAGTTGATCAGCACGGCGGCCGGCGCTTCGAACAGCTCGTCGCGCGGGAAGGTTTCGAGGATGTGCGCCAGCGCCTTGCCGCTATGGCCGCGCGCATCGAAATGGCAGCCATCGAACACCTCGGCGACCTTGCGGCGCATCAGCGGCACCAGCCGCGGCGAGGTCGCCAGCGCCGCCGAGGTGTAGAGGCCGAGGAAGCGCGTCTCGCTGACGACGCGGCCCTGGCGATCGAACCCCTTGACCGAGACGAGATCGGCGTTGACGCGGCGGTGCACCGAGGAAACGGCGCCGGCCTTGGTGATCAGCAGCGGTTCCGGGCTGGCAAGCAGCGCCTTCAGGCCGCGCGGCGTATCCTGCGGGCCGGCGGTGCCGGTCCACACCGGATAATCGGGATCGCGCAATAGCCCGAGCCCGCCGCCGCTCTGCGGCTGCATGGCGGGATCGTCGAGATCGCCGGCCAGATCATAGCGCCGGGCGCCGAGCAGGATGAAATTGTCGTCGGCGAGCCAGTCAAGGAAGGCCACCGCCTCGGCGGCGCGGTGCGGCGCCAGCGGCGGCGGGTTCGATTCGAGCGCCTTGCCCGCCTCGCGCAGCATCGCCAGCATCGACTGCCAATCGGCCACCGCCAGCGCCACTTCCGCCATCACGGTTTCCAGCGAGGCGATCAGTTCGGCGCGCGCCCGCGCCGGGGCGCGCTCGATCTCGAGATAGATCATCGATTCGCGTGTCACGCCGGGTGCCGCCGGGCCATCGGCGAGGCCGATCACCTCGAGCAGCCGGCCGCTGTCGTCGCGGCGCACATCGATGACCGGGTGCAGCAGCCGATCGATCTCCAGCCCGGCGGCGGTCACCGCGGCAGCGGCCGAATCGACAAGGAAGGGGCGATCGTCGTTGATCAGCGCCATCGCCATGCGGCGGCGGATCGGCGTCGATCCCTCTGCCTCGGCGGCGTCGATCTGGATGACATGCGCGCCCGGCAGCCGCTTCGCCGCCACCTCCGCCACGAAAGCGGCGATCGCCGCGCGTCCCTTGTCGTCCAGTGCCTCCAGTTCGCCGGGCAGGGCGCGTTCGAACAGGGCGACGCCGAGAGCGGCCCGGATGGCGGCGGCATCGGCGGAGGACGAGGATTTGGGCACGCAGGGACTTTCGCTGCGCCCGGCGCCTGGACCGGGCGGCGGGCCTTATGCGTCCGCTGCGGCGCCAAGGGCAAGTTGCCCGGCACGTCAGCCGCCCCCGGTATTCGTGCCCGATGGATGCGGGGTTACAGGCGACCGCCCGATCGCGGGCATTTCTGGCGGCGCCGGCTCAATGCCATGGCGCGGCGGCGGCAGCGGCGCCGCTCGGCCAGGCGAAGGGATCGGGCCGGCCGGCGGCGGGACGCCCGGCCATGGCCAGCGCCGCGCCCAATTCCATGCGCAGCCGGCGGGTGGCGGCGCGATTCAGCACTTCCCGCCAGTTGAGGATGGCCTGGACCTTGCCGGCATCGGCACCGACGGCGATCGGCAGCGCGATGCCGCGCACCAGCAGCAGCGCGCCGCCCTTGCCGGCGAGGCTGGTCTCGAACGGCATTGGGCGCGGCGACAGGGCGATCAGGTCGCACGCCGCCGCCAGCTCGCCAGCGAGGCCGGAGCGGCGCGCCAGCGCCATGCCGGGCACGACGCCGAACAGGCTGGCGATGGTGTCGCCCACCTCCTCGACCAGCGCCAGCCCGGCGGGATCGGCGATCAGCACGCTGTTGACGTCGAAGCCGCCGACATAGCCGCCCTCCGATGCCGCCCAGGCCTGGGTGGCAAGGCTCGCCAGCCGGCGCTCGATCCCGGCCAGCGGCGGCGGCGCCGAATGGTGGCGGGCCGCGGGGGTTGCCGCGGCGAAGGCGCTTCCGGCTGGCTCGCCGGCTTCCCAGGCGTCGGCCCAGCTTCCGGCCCCGGCGCCGCCACTCCCATAGTCCCAATCGCGATCCACCCTCGCCCTCCTGCCATTGCCTGTCGATTGACGGCCGCTGGCGGGGCAGGTTGAATCGCAAAGCCGGTTGCGGCGGCGGCATCGCCCTGATATGGCCCGGCGCCGTTGCCGCTTTAGCTCAGCCGGTAGAGCACATCATTCGTAATGATGGGGTCAGGTGTTCGAGTCACCTAAGCGGCACCAATTTTTTCCAATTGCACGGGCAATAGCCGGGGCGCGTGGCCCGAAGCGCCGGCCACCGCGGCGCGGGGCGGCGGCGGGGCGGGCCGATGCCAGACCAGCGCGGACAGGGCGAGCCAGGCCGAGAACATCAGCAGATAGGGCCAGCGGCGCGGCCACAGCCGGGCCACCAGCAGTGTTGTTGCCGCCGTGCCACCCAGCGCGATCAGTACCGAAGCCGCGGCCCGCGTGCCGGTGCCGAGGAGCGCCGTCTGGAGCGCCGCGCTGGCCCATTGCGCGGGCAGCAGGACCAGTAGCCAGGCCGGCAGATAGGCGGCGGTGACCAGCGTCGCCGCTTCGCCCGCAACGACGAACAGCGCCATCAGCCAGCCGTTCCCGGGGATGGCGCGCGCAAACAGCGTGCCGCGCGCGGCGAAGCTGGCGCTGGCGATGATCATGGCGAAGGCGGTGGAGACCGGGTGCGGCAATGGCGGCATGCCGAGCGCCCGCGCCAGCAGGATCAGGCCGGCCCCGGCCAGCAGCGCCAGCACCACGCCGATCCACCAGCGCCCGGCGGTGGCCGCGCCGATCATCGCAATCCCCATCAGGCCGACTGCCAATATCGGGCCCGCCGCACCGGCCAGCGGCGCCGGCGCCGCCCCATCGCGCAGCCAGAACATCGCCGCGGCGGGCAGCACGACGCCGGCAAGGATGGCGGCCAGCCAGGCCAGAAGGCGCCTATCGGAACGGGAATTCATTGCCCGCACAGTGCGCGACCGGTTCGGCGCTGTCGAGCCGGGGTGACCCCGCTGTTGCGATCAGGATCGGCTGGTGCCCGTCCCGCCGCGGCGGGACGACCCATGACCGGCAGCCATGGCGCGGCTGCCCGGCGCCAGCCGGGTTATGGCACCGGAGCGCGCGGCGCAGCGTCAGCCCGCCTCAGTCCTTGGCGCGCTCGACGTAGCTCGCATCTTCGGTGTTGATGACGATGCGGGTGCCGACTTCGATGTGCGGCGGCACCATGACACGGGCGCCGCTCTCGACGATCGCCGGCTTGTAGGAGGAGGATGCGGTCTGGCCCTTGACCACCGGCTCGGTGGCGGTGATCGCCATGGTGACGCGCGGCGGCAGGTCGATGGTCACCGGCTTGCCATCGAACATCAGCACCGAACATTCGGCGCTTTCCTGCAGCCAGACCGCCTGGTCGCCGATCAGCTTTTCCGAGATCACGATCTGCTCGTAATTCTCGTTGTTGATGAAGATATAGTCCTCGCCGTCCTTGTAGAGGAAATTGTGCTTCACTTCCTCGACAAAGGCGCGTTCCAGGCCTTCGGTGGTCTTGACCGTGATGACGGTCTTCACGCCATCGGCGATGCGGCGCATGTCGATGGTGGTGGTCGGCGTGCCCTTGCCGGGGCGGAAGCTGTCAGCCTTCAAGACGACATAGAGCTGGCCATCGTCATGTTCGACGACGTTGCCCTTGCGGATGTTGCTGGCGATGACCTTGACCACGAAATTGCCCTTTTGCGATGGCGGGCCGTGCGGCGCCGCTGTCCGGATGATGTTCATTGCGCTGGTAGCGACACTGTGCCTCTAGGCCAATGCCTTCGCGCCGCAAAGAGACGATGATGAACGAACCCTTCTGGCGGCCCGGCGCCCATGCCGACCGGCGGCCGCTGCTGCTGGCCCGCAATCGCATCAAGGCGGCATTGCGCGGCTGGTTCGAGGGCGAAGGTTTCACCGAAGTCGAATGTGGCGCGGTGCAGGTGTCGCCGGGCAACGAAACGCATCTGCACGGCTTTGCCGTTGAATGGCAGCCGGAGGGCGGCGCCGCCGAAACGCGTTACCTCCATACCTCGCCGGAATTCGCGGCGAAGAAGCTGCTTGCCGCCGGGGAAACGCGGATCGTCGATTTCGCCCGAGTCTGGCGCAATGGCGAGGTCAGCCCGCTGCACGCGCCGGAATTCACCATGATCGAATGGTATCGCACGGGCGCGCCCTGGACGGC
The DNA here is from genome assembly GCA_027489695.1 of Sphingomonadales bacterium. Classification (GTDB taxonomy): domain Bacteria; phylum Pseudomonadota; class Alphaproteobacteria; order Sphingomonadales; family Sphingomonadaceae; genus Sandarakinorhabdus. The sequence goes on along the minus strand of JAIXZK010000061.1, from coordinate 4,266 downwards.
GGTGATGGCCGATACCGTCGAACTGTGCCGCACGGCGCTTGCCGCCGCCGGGCGACCGGCGCTGACCTGGCGGGACCGCGCCTGCGATCCATGCGCCGAGCCCGAGCTGCTGACCTGCGCCGAGGCGTTTTCGCGTTTCGCCGGGATCGATCTGGTCGCGCTTCTCGACGATCGCGATGGCCTGGCGGCGGCGGCAAGCCGTATCGGCATCACCGTGGCGCCCGACGACCATTGGTCCGACCTGTTCAGCAAGATCATCGCGACGCGCGTCGAGCCGCAGCTGGGGCTTGGCCGGCTGACACTGCTGACCGAATATCCGGTCTGCGAAGCCGCGCTCGCCCGGCCGCTGCCGCGCGATCCGCGCTTTGCCGAGCGTTTCGAGGCCTATGCCTGTGGGGTCGAACTGGCGAACGGTTTCGGTGAATTGACCGACCCGGCGGAGCAGCGGCGCCGCTTCGAGGCGGACATGGCCGAAAAGGCGCGGATCTATGGCCGAAGCTATCCGATCGACGAGGATTTCCTGGCCGCCCTGGCGCTGATGCCGGCGGCGAGCGGGGTGGCGCTGGGTTTCGACCGGCTGGTCATGCTGGCCGCCGGCGCGCGGCGGATCGACGAGGTGATCTGGACGCCGTTTCCGGCGTAAAGGTTTCTCCCCTCCCGCTCGCGGGAGGGGTCGGGGGTGGGCACGATCCTATCCAGAAATTCGAAAGCCGGGGCGCGCGGCGAAACCCACCCCTGACCCCTCCCGCGCGCGGGAGGGGAGAAGAAAAAAGCCTACCCCCGCCCCATGAAGCCGAACAGATGCCCCGCCACCTTGCGCATCTGGATCTCCTCCGACCCTTCGGTGATGCGATAGCGGCGGTGGTGGCGGTAGATATGCTCGAACGGCTTGTGGCGCGAATAGCCGAGCCCGCCATGGACCTGCATCGCCCGGTCGGCGGCTTCGCAGACCAGCCGGTTCGCCCAGTAATTGCACATCGAGACCTTGTCCGACAGCTGGCGCTCGATGGCCTTGTGGTCCATCCGGTCCATCTCCCAGGCGGTCTTGCGGATCAGCAGGCGCAGCATCTCGCATTGCGTGGCGAGCTCGACCAGCGGCCATTGGATGGCCTGGTTCGATGCCAGCGGCTTGCCGAAGGTGATGCGGGTGCGCGCATATTCGACGCTTTCCTGCACGCAATAGACCGCCGCGCCGAGCGATGAGGCCGCCTGGCGGATGCGATTCTGGTGCACGAAGCTCTGCGCGATGCCCAGACCCCGGTCGATTTCACCCCAATAGGCGTCCTGCGGCACCCAGACATCGGTGAAACTGATGCGCGGATGATCGGTGGGCATGTTGAATGTCCACAGATATTCCTCGATCTTCAGTCCCGGCGCGTCGCGCGGCACCAGGAAAGCGGTGATGCCGAGCGGCTTTCCGGCGGTGCCGCTGGTGCGCGCGAAGGTCAGGCAATGGCTGACGACGTGCATTCCCGTCGTCCACATCTTCTCGCCATTGATCAGCCAGCCGGGCTGGCCGTCCTTCACATGCGGCACCGCGGTGGTTTCCATGTGCGTCGCGTCGGAACCGTGCAGCGGCTCGGTCAGGCCGAAAGCGGTGCGCAGCTTGCCGGCGGTGATGGCTTCGCCATCGCGGGCGAACTGCTCGGGCGTCGCAAAGGCTTCGAACAGCTGGATGAAGGGGTTGTTGCCGACCACCGAGTGTTCGTTCTGCAGGTCGTTGAACAGGCCGAGGCCCTTCGCTGCGAGATGTTCGCGGATGATCGCCATGTCGAGATGGCTGCCGTCGCGGCCGCCGAAACGCGACGGCCAGGCATAGCGATAGAAGCCGGCGGCATCGGCGCGGCGCGTCGCTTCGTGCAGCAGTGCCTCCCATTCCGGGCGCGGCAGGCCGTGATTGTCCCAATCGGTGCGGGCGTGCTCGCGGCGATGATCGAAGAAGCGTTCGTTATCATCCTGGCGCTGCAGCGGCGCGATTTCGGCTTCGATGAAGGCATCGAGCTCGGCGAGAAATGCCGGCAGATGCGGGGGCAGGTCGAAATTCATGGAGCTCTCCGGGGCGCTGTGGCGGCGACCCTAGGCGCCGGCGCCGCGCGGTGGCGCCTCCCCAATGTTGCAGCATGGGGGCGGGTGCTTCAATCCGCCGCCAAAGCCGGCTAGCACGAGCCATGGTCCTGCCCGCTGCCCCTGCCGATTATCGCGACGCGGCGCGGCGCCGGCTGCCGCATTTCCTGTTCGAATATATTGACGGCGGCGCCTTTGCCGAAGTGACGCTGCGCCGCAATGTCGAGGATCTCGCCACCATTGCCCTGCGCCAGCGGGTGCTGTGCGATGTCGCCGATATCGACCTGGCAACCACCCTGTTCGGCGCCACCCAGGCGATGCCGCTGGCGCTGGCGCCGATCGGGCTGGCCGGGCTGGTGGCGCGGCGCGGCGAAGTCCAGGCGGCGCGCGCTGCCCATGCTGCCGGGGTGCCGTTCATCCTGTCGACCGTTTCGGCCTGCCCGATCGCCGAAGTGCGTGCCGGGCTGCCGGCGGCGGCAAACTTCTGGTTCCAGCTCTACATGATCCGCGATCGCGGCTTCCTGCGCGACCTGCTGGCGCGGGCGCGGGAGGCCGGCTGCCCGGCGCTGGTGTTCACCGTCGACATGCCGGTGCCGGGGACACGCTATCGCGATTACCGCTCCGGCCTTGCCGGCGCGCCGGGCCTGGCCGGGGACCTGCGGCGGGTGGCGCAGGCGCTGGCGCGGCCGGGCTGGGCCTGGGATGTCGGGCTGCACGGCCGGCCGCATGCGCTCGGCAATATCGCGCCGGTGCTCGGCGGGCGGACGGGACTCGATGATTTCTTCGCCTGGATGCGCGGCAATTTCGATCCCGGCATCGCCTGGCGCGACCTCGACTTCATCCGCTCCGAATGGACGGGACCGCTGATCCTCAAGGGGATTCTCGATCCCGAGGATGCGCGCCAGGCCGTCGAAATGGGCGCCGATGGCATCATCGTTTCGAACCATGGCGGCCGCCAGCTCGATGGCGCGCTGTCGACGGCGCGGGCGCTGCCGGCGGTGGCCGATGCCGTCGCCGGGCGGCTGACGCTGCTCGCCGATGGCGGGGTGCGCTCGGGCCTCGATGTGGTGCGGTTGCTGGCGCTCGGCGCCGATGGCGTGCTGATCGGCCGGCTCTGGCCCTGGGCGCTGGCGGCTGGCGGCGAGGCCGGCGTGGCGCGGTTGCTGGCGCTGCTCGCCGCCGAAATGCGGGTGGCGATGGCATTGACGGGGGTGCGCCGGGTGGCGGATATCGGTCGAAATTGCCTCGTCGGGGGCGCCGGCGGCTAGAAAAGTCCGCCGAGATCACGCGAATCGAGGACGGAATCATGCGCCAGGTGCAGTTGATCGGCGCGCCGACCGACAGCAATTCGAGCTTCCGGCGCGGGCCTGCACAGGCACCGGCGGCGATCCGGGCGCAGCTCTGGTCGGAAATGGGCAATGCCGCGGCTGAAAATGGCCGCGAGCTGGGCCGCGAGATCGACCTGCACGATGCGGGCGACCTGCCGCTGACCGAAACCCCGGCCGATGACGCGCTGATTTTCGAGGCAATGCGCGGCGCGGCGGCGGCGGGCACGGTGCCGATCCTGCTCGGCGGCGATCATTATGTCTCGGGGCCGGCGGTGCGCGGCGTCGCCGCGGTGCATGGCCCGGTCAATATCCTGCATTTCGATGCGCATCCCGATCTCTATGACGATTTCGAGGGCAATCCGCGCAGCCATGCCTCGCCGTTCGCGCGCATTTTCGAGGCGGGCGCGGCGGCCAGGCTGGTGCAAGTCGGCATCCGCACGATGAATGCCCATTGCCGCGCGCAAGTCGCGCGCTGGGGGGTGGAAGTGGTGCCGATGCGCGATTTCGCCGCCGGGCTGGTGCCGATCCCGGCCGGGCCGCTCTATGTCTCGATCGATCTCGACGGGCTCGATCCGGCGGTGGCGCCGGGGGTGTCGCATCTGGAACCGGGCGGGCTGACGGTGCGGCAGTTGCTCGATGTGTTGCAGCGCATCCATGGCGGAATCGTGGGGGCCGATGTCGTGGAGCTCAATCCGACGCGTGACATCAACGACATGACGGCGGTGGTGGCGGCGAAGCTGGTCAAGGAACTGGCGTCGCTGGCGTGATCGGCGGGACGTCCGCCTGCCATGGCGACCACAAAACCCGCTCAGCCCACGCGAAGTCGAGGCACGCCCCAAGCGGCTGGGCGTGCCTCGACTTCGCTCGGCATGAG
>JAIXZK010000417.1 GCA_027489695.1 Sphingomonadales bacterium | reverse complement strand
CATGTGCATCCCGCACGCATATTCGATCGCGGCGCGACCGGGCTCCATGGTGACGATGCGGACCAGGCCCAAGGTCGCCGACAGGTCGGCCGCCGCCTTCGGCAGGCCGGAAACGACTGCGTTCATTCGGCGGCCTTTTCGGCGGCGGCCTTTTCGGCGGCGGCAGCGGCGAGCAGCTTGTCCTGCGTCCGCGTCTCGAAATCGCTGGCGTCGTGGCGCTCGTGGAGCTGGTTGGCGGGATCGCCGAACACCCGGTTGACCATGCGGCCGCGCTGCACCGCCGGCCGCGCCGCGATCTGCTCGGTCCAGCGGCGGACATTGGTGTAGCTCGCCACTTCCAGGAACTCGCCGGCCTCGTAGAGCAGGCCCATCGCCAGCGCGCCATACCAGGGCCAGCACGCCATGTCGGCGATGGTGTATTCACCGCCGGCGAGATACTCATGGGCGGCGAGATGGCGGTCGAGCACGTCCATCTGCCGCTTCACCTCCATGGCGTAGCGATCGATCGGATACTCCTGCTTGGCCGGTGCATAGGCATAGAAATGGCCGAAGCCGCCGCCGAGGATCGGCGCCGAACCCTGCACCCAGAACAGCCAGTTGATGGTTTCGGTACGCGTTGGCCCGCTCGCCGGCAGGAAGGCGCCGAATTTCTCGGCAAGATAGACAAGGATCGACGCGGATTCGAACACGCTGGTGACGGGATCGGTCGAATGGTCGGCGAGCGTCGGGATCTTGGAATTGGGATTGAGCTCGACAAAGCCCGATCCGAACTGGCTGCCGTCGCCGATGTTGATCAGCCAGGCGTCATATTCGGCGCCGGAATGGCCCATTGCCAGCAGCTCCTCGAGCAGCACGGTGACCTTCACGCCATTGGGCGTGCCCAGCGAATAGAGCTGCAACGGATGCTTGCCGACCGGCAGCACCTTGTCATGCGTCGGCCCGGCGATCGGGCGGTTGATGGCGGCGAAGCGACCACCGCTCGCCTTGTTCCAGGTCCAGACCTTGGGGGGCACATAATCGGTCATCGTCGAAACTCCCTTGCACGGGCGCAGCCCTGCCGGCCGTGACCGCCGCTGGTCACCGCTTGCTGCCGCCCTTGCTAGCGCCGGCACCGGCATCGGAACAGCTGGAGATTCTTGCCGGGTGTGGCGGAGCACCAATGGATGACGCTAGCGGCGAACGCCCGGCCCCGCTGGCCGGCGCGGGATCGCGGCCGGTAGTATCGATCAGTCGTGCAATTGTCCGCCCGGTGCCGCCAGCGCGCGTTGCCGGCGGCGGGCCAGCCCGGCAAGGCCGAAGCCGACCACGAACATCGCCCAGGTCGCCGGCTCCGGAACCGGCGGACTCAGCGACGGTTCGCCCAGCACCAGGTCATCGATGGCAAAGGGCGCATCGGAACTCAGCACCAGCGTGTTGATATAGGGCAGATAGCCGCCGATGTCGTCGGTGGTGAAGCTGAAGCCATGGTTGCGCGCGTTCAGCGGGCTGACCAGCGAGAAGCTGCCGCCGCCGATGCGCGTGGCGGTGAAGGTCACCACCGCGCTGCCGCTGACATGGACGCGGGCGCCGTGCCAGTAATCGCTGCCAAGACCCTGCGGGTCGACGCGGATGCTGCCGCTGCTGGCATAGACCTGGCTGCCCGATCGCGCCGGCAGCGCGAAGCTGCCCGGCGCAATGCTTCCGCCGCTCAGCAGGAAGGTCGTGGCGGGCGGGTTGTAGGAATAGCCAAGCTCGAGCGGGCCGAGGGCATAGCCTTCGAAATCCTCCGAAAACTGGAACCCGGTCTGTGTCTGCACGGCCATCGCCGGTGCCGCCGCCAGCATCAGGCCCAAGCAGCCGGATCGGATTGCCCTGTGCATGTTCACTCCCCTGAACCGTTGAAGCATGCGCCTGTCGCGGGCGGCTGGCAAGGTCCGACGGTCAATCGGCGAGCGCGCTTCAACCCATGGGGCGAACCTCGCGGGCTGGTATAAGCGTCAAGCACCCGTCGCCTTCCTCGTGGGGAGGGGTCGTTTCCCCGCCGTCATCCCCCGCCGCCATAGCGCGCCAGCAGCCAGTCGCGGACGGCGCGGTCGGTGGCGAGGCCGGCGGCGGTGGTCGCAGCGGCGCGGGCGCCGGCGCTATCCCCGGCCAGGGCCAGCACATGCGCGCGTGTCGCCCACCAGGGTTGATGCGCGGCGCAGCGCGGCGCCAGCGAGTCGAGATCGGCGAGCGCCGCCGCCGGGTCGATCGCCGCCCGCGCCGCCGCCCGGCCGATGCGCGCGCCGATCGTCGGCGCCACCGCGATCAGCAGATCGTAGAGCGCGGTCAGCGCCGCCGGGTTGGCCGCGCCGGTGATGACCCCCTGGGCGTGCAGCGACTGGATCGCCGCTTCGATCTGGAAACGCCCCGGGCGGCCGTGGCGGGCGGCGGCGCGCAGCAGGCCCTCCGCCTCGAGGAACGGTGCCCGCTGCCAGCGCTGCCAGTCCTGCTCGCCCAGCGGCACATAGTTGCCGCCGGCATCGCGCCGCGCCGGGCGGCGCGCCTCGCAGAACAGCATCAGCGCCAGCAGGCCATCGGCCTCGGGTTCCTCCGGCAGCAGCTCGCGCACCAGCCGCGCCAGCCAGATCGCTTCCTCGCCAAGGTCGCTGCCGCCGCCGTCCCCATCGTCATGCGCGCTGCCATAGGCGGCGTAGATCGCGGCCAGCACGGCGGCGACGCGGTCGTGCAGGCGATCGGCGTCGGGAATTACAAAGGCGATGCCGGTTTCGCGGATGCGGCGCTTGGCGCGGACCAGCCGCTGCCCCATCGCCGCCGGCGACACCAGGAAGCGCGCGGCGATGCGATCGGCGTCGAGCCCGAGCACCGTCTGCAGCATCAGCGGCGCCTGCACCGCCGGATCGATGGCGGGGTGCGTGCAGACGAACAGCAGCTTCAGCCGCTCGTCGCCAAAGGGGACCTCCCCGGCCGCGGCGCGCTCGTCATCGAGCAGGGCGAGCGTCGGCTCGCCGGCATCGGCGGTGCGACCGCGCGCCCGCACGGCGCCCAGCGAGCGCCGTGCCGCGGTGAACAGCCAGGCATCGGGATTGTCGGGCACGCCGCGCGCCGGCCAGGTGGCGAGCGCCGCCGCCAGCGCTTCGGCCAGGGCATCCTCGGCGGCGGCGATGTCGCGGCTGCGCGCCACCAGCATCGCGAGCAGGCGGCCATAGGCGGTGCGCGCCGCGCCCTCGGCGGCACGGCGCGCCGCGTCGCTCATTGGCCGGGCGAGGGCATCACCGGCCGGACTTCCACCGAGCCGGCGCTGGCACAGGGGGCGCGCGCCGCCCATTCAAGCGCCGCGTCGAGATCGGCGACATCGATGATGACGAAGCCGCCAAGCTGTTCCTTGGTATCGGCGAAGGGGCCATCCTCGACCTGCCATTTGCCGTCGGTAATGCGCAGCGTGGTGGCGGTTGCCGGCGGCATCAGCGCGTTGCCGCCGCGCATGATGCCGGCAGCGGCCATGGCGCCCATATAGGCGTTCCAGGCACCCCAATATTCGGGTGCCGCAGCGGTTTCCCCGCGGGCGATTTCGGCGGGGGTTTCGTTGTAGAGCAGGGCATATTGCATGGGATTATCCTTCCTTGCTTCGATCGATCCGGCAATCACATTCCGGTCTTGCTGGGGGCATGGGCGATGATGTCGATGCGGCCGGTGCTGGCGGCCGGAATAGCCGCGGCAAGCCGGCGGGCGGCAGCGAGATCCGGCGCGCTGACGATGAAATAGCCGCTGGGCGAGGGACTGCGGCCATTGCCGCGCGCGCCGATGGAGGCCGCCGGCGCCGGTTCGAGCGCGGCGCCGCCCTTCAGCGCGCCGGCCCGGGCCAGGGCCTCGCCGGCCGCGGCAAAGCCCTGCCAATAGGCGGCGCCGGCCGGGCCGGTGTTGCCGCGCAGCGCGATCTGCGCCGGGGCTTCGTAGAGGATCAGGGTATAGTCGGCGGCCGCCGCCGGGGTCGCCAACGCCGTGATGGCAGCGAGCGCGGCCAGCGGGCCGGGCAGTTTTCGGATCATGCGAGTGTCTCCGCTCGGCGGCGGGACCATCCCGCCACCTGCGACGATGAGCGGCGAGCCCGGGCGATTCAGACAGGGTGGCGCCATTTCTTTTCGAAAGCCGGCTGTCAGTGCGCTGCCAGCAGCGCTTCGGTCGCGGCATCGGCGGCGAACAGGCATTCGATTTCGATGCCGGCGGTGGCGGCGGTATCGGCCGCGCCGAAACTCGCGGTGACCGCCAGGAACGACAGGCGTTGCCCGGCAACGAGGTAGGTTTCGGCGAGCACGCCATGATCGCTGGCAGCGGCCGGCCCGGGATGGCGCCGGACGATCGGATGGCGGCCGACCCTGGCCAGGGTCGCGGCGGCCCCGGCGTCGCGATCGGCAGCGCGGCGCAGCCGCTGCAACACTGTCGGCACCAGCCGCTCGGGCTCGGCGAGATACGGGGCCAGGCCCTCGGGGTGCAGTGTCAGGTCGTACAGGTTGCGCCGGCCGACGGCCTCGATCAGATTGCGCCCCGTCGCCGTCATCATCCGGTCGAAGCCGCGATTGGTGACGAGCAGATCGCCGGCGCGATCGAGCACATAGGCCGGCGCCGGCTCGTGCCGCGCCAGCAGCCGGTCGGCGATGGCGCGGATCGGCGCCAGCGGCGGGTCGTGCCAGCCGAGCGCCGGCCGCGCCGAAGCGAGACCGGCGGCATGCAGCAGCCGCTCGGCCTCGGGGGGGCTGAGCGCCAGCCCGGCGATCAGCGCGGCCAGGCCGCGGCGGCCGGGCCGGGCGCGACCGGTTTCGAGAAAGCTCAGATGGCGCTGCGACAGGCCGGCGCGCGCGGCGAGCTCGGCCTGCGACAGGCGGGCGCCGCGGCGGGTGGCGGCGAGCAGGGTGGCGAAATCGGGCATGGCGATTATGACGTGGAGGTAATTGCCATGATTACCTGCGCTGCGGCAAGACCGGCGGGCAAATCGGGAGAACAGGCAATGCTCGAAATCTGGCGGCAATGGGTGGCGGCGTTCGATCGCGCCTGCGAAGATGGCGACTGGCAGCAGCTGGCGCCGTTCCTGACCGAGGATGCGGTCTATATCGTCGCCGGCGTGCCCTTCGCCTGCGAACTGCGCGGCCGCGACGCGGTCATCGCCGGCTTCGCCCGCTCGATCGCGCATTTCGATGCGCATTTCGACGAGCGGCGCTGGCACGGCGTCGGCATCCGCGAATTCGCGCCGGGCGCCATCACCGGCCGCGCGCAAGGCTGGTACCGCAAGGGCGACCTGCCACCGCTGACCTTCTCGGCGCACAGCCAATGGCTGTTCCGCGGGCAACAGCTGTGCGTGCTGACCGACGTCTACGACGTGAGCGAGGCCGATGCGCAGGCGGCGTTTGCCTGGCTGGCGCTGCATGGCGAGGGGCTGGACCCGAGTTATGGGTAATATTTGAACGGAAGGGGTGCCTCCGGCGGCTGGGGCCTGAGGCCCCAGACCCCCAACCTTCTCGCGACTGGTTTGCAAACCCGCGCCATCAATCGCGCCTTCGAGCCAATGGCGAACGGATCAAGCCCGCGCTATAAACGCCGCATGGCGCGTCGGATTGATCGTAAGGATGCACTGAACGCCGTTGCCGGATTCATGGCCGCATATGGCTGGGTTTCATTCCTTTGCTTCTTCTATCTCGTGATTAGCTGGGCTGCAGTGGCCCCAGATCAACCCGATCCTGCACGCGGTCTGATATTCCCGCACAATGAACACGGCTCAATCACCTACTTCTCCGCGTTCCAAGGCACTAGCTGCGCTCTTCTGTTCGCGAATTCGCCCTTATTCTTTGTGATTGGTGTCGTTATGGCGCCGAAAAAAGACATTCGATACAATTCAAGAAATCTTGGATTCTCGATGACGTGGCAACCAGATGATCCTCACAAGATGCAGCCAATCGGCATGAGTCTTGGAGCGGTATTTGCCCCGATTGCTGTCTTTTTCATAGGACCTCCGCTCGTCACTGCCCTAAACTCGATTGGGTTTGTCACGGGCTTCTGACGTCCGGTTTGCGACCTGCGCAGCGAAAATATCGTTCACAAGGGCGTAGGCTCGATCCCCAGCCTCACTTGACGGTCGCGTTACGGGCCGCAAGCGGCCATGCAGCGGTACGCAATATTCTGCCGAAGTCAGACGCTCGTTCCTTGCAGTCGGTCGCGCCGAGAATTGTCGGTCCATTGCGCGGCGACGCTCGCCTGCTACGTTCGGGCGATGGCAACCCAGCAACGCACAGTCGATCACTTGCTCGAACAGGCGGCGGGCGCCGGTGCGGTGTCGGCCAAGCCGATGTTCGGCGAATATGGCGTCTACGTCGATGGCAAGCTGATCGGCCTGATCTGCGATGACCAGCTTTACGTGAAGCCGACGGCGCCCGGCCGACTGCATGCCGAGCCGGTATCGGAAGCGCCGCCCTATCCGGGGGCCAAGCCGCATCTGCTCATCGAGGCCGATCGCTGGGACGACGCCGAGTGGCTGGGGGGCCTGTTGCGCGCTACCGCGGCAGAACTGCCTAGCCCCAAGCCGCGCAAACCGAAGGCAGGCAAGTAAGCGCCCGCCTCAATCGTCCAGCGCGCTGTAGACCATGGTGCGAACTTCGCGGCGGACGGGGTAGGTGCTCGACGGGATCAGCTGGGTCATGAAGATGCCGATCAGGTCTTCCTCCGGGTCTACCCAGAAGAAGGTGCTGGCGGCGCCGCCCCAGAAGAAATCGCCGTTGCTGCCCGGCATCAGGGTGCGCGAGGCGCGGGTGGTGGTGGCGAAGCCGAGGCCGAAACCGACGCCATCATACGCCGCTTCGGAGAACAGCGAGCGGGAGACGGCCGGCAGGTCGACGCCGCCGGGCAGATGGTTCGCCGTCATCAGGTCGAGCGTCTTGCGCGAGATGTAGCGGTGACCGCCGAGCGTGCCGCCATTGGCCAACATCCGGCAGAATTGCAGATAGTCCTGCGCCGTCGAGACGAGGCCGCCGCCGCCCGAAATAAAGCTGGCTGGCTTCAGATAACTGCTGGTCGCGGCATCGTCCTGCACCGCCATGCCGCCGGTTTTCGTCGGCTGGTAGCAGCTGGCGAGGCGATGGCCCTGGCCGTCGCGGACGTGGAAGCCGGTATCGACCATGCCGAGCGGTGCGAACAGGCGCTGTTCGAGGAAATCCTCGAAGGCCATGCCGCTGACGACCTGGACCAGCCAGCCGCAGACATCGGTGGCGACGGAATAGTTCCAGGCCTCGCCCGGCGAGAATTCCAGCGGCAGCTTCGCCAGTTCGGCGATCATGCCCTCGAGCGTGCCAGCTTTCTCGATCTCGCCGATCTTGCGGGCGCGATAGGCGGCATCGACGTTGCTGCGCAGCTGGAAGCCATAGGTCAGCCCCGCGGTGTGGCGCAGCAGATCGACAACGCGCATCGGCGCCGCGGTCGGGCGGGTCTGGAAGCCCTGGCCGATGGTGCCGGCGACATAGACGCCAAGGTTCTTCCATTCCGGAATCCAGCGGTGGACGGGATCTTCAAGGGCGATCTTGCCTTCCTCGACCAGCATCATCAGCGCGACGGAGGTGATCGGCTTGGTCATCGAATAGATGCGGAAGATCGTGTCCTCGGCGAGCGGGCGGCCGCTGGCGACATCGGCATGGCCGGTGATCCCGAGATGGGCGACTTCGCCATGGCGGGCGATCAGCGTCAGCGTGCCGGGCAGCTTGCCGGGCTCGACATATTTTTCCGCGAGGAAGCGATCGATGCGGGCGAGGCGCTGGCGGGAGAAACCGAGGCTGGCGATGGCTTCGTCCATGTCATCAATCCTTGCGTGGGGAAGAGCGTCAGAAGGTCGGCTGGTCGAAGCGGCGCGGCGCGACTTCGGCGTGGAGCTTCAGGATGGCGTCGCTGCCGGCGGTCTTGCACAGGCCGGGGACAAAGGCATGGACGACGCATTTCAGCGCGGCGGCGCCGAGCCGCGACGCGACGCCGAGCGACGCCGCCATATGCTCGAAATAGCTTTCGTTGACGGCGCGCGGGTGATCCAGGAACAAGCGGGCAAACATGGGGCCTCCTCAGACGGCACTGGCCTTATTCCGCATTTCGCCGCCCGCGGCCAGTCGCGCCGTGCCGCCCAGCGCGCGGTTGAGCAGCAGCGCCACGCCGATGCAGGCGATCAGCGTGATCAGCATGAGATGGATATAGTGGAGCGGCGTCCACACCCAGGTGAAGACGGCGTAGAGCGCCACGCCAAAGGCGATCGCCGCCATCACCGCCTCCGCCTTCACGCCGCGGAACACCAGCCCGACGATGAAGGCGGACAGGATCGGCATCGAGGCCAGGCCGTTCAGCTGCTGGACGAGGTTGATGATCGAGGCAGCGCCCCAATAGAGCGGCACCAGCGCGATCGAGGCGGCGACGACCAGGATCGAGATGCGCACGTTCAGCCGGCGGACGCGCGGGGCGGGGTCGATGTAGCTTTCGTGGATGTCGCAGATCCACAGCGTCGTCGTGCTGTTCAGGATCGAGGTGTAATGCGTCAGGACGGCCGCCGCCATGAAGGCGGCGAAGGCGCCTGACGCCCAGGGCGGCATGACCTGCGCCACGATGCGGCCATAGGTGGCGTCGCCGGCGACGCCGAACAGCTTGTAGGCGGCGATGCCAGGCAGCACGACGATCGCCGGCACGATCATCAGCCGGATGACGCCGGCCGCGATCACCCCGCGCTGGCCTTCGCGCAAGCTGGGCGCCGCCATGGCGCGCTGGGTGATGTTCTGGTTCGTCGACCAGTAGAAGGTCTGGATGAAGATCATGCCGGTCAGCAGCGTCGGCCAGGGGATCGGCGAGTCCGGGCCGCCGATCAGGGTCAGCCGTTCGGCCGGGATGCCGGAGAAATCGAAGCCGATGGCGCGCAAGGACAGCCAGACGATGGCGAGCGCGCTGCCGAGCACGCCGACGCCGGCGATGGTGTCATAGACCGCCACGGCGCGCAGCCCGCCCAAGATGGCATAGAGCGAGCCGGTGATGCCGAGCAGCGCGGCCAGCGGCAGCAGCGGCAGATCGGCGCCCGAGACGGTGCGCAGGAACAAGGCGCCGGTATAGAGCGTGATCGGCAGATAGATCAGCACATTGCCGGCGAGGAACAGCCCCGAGACCAGCGCACGCAGATGCTTCGATCCATAGCGTTTCTGCAGCAGCTCGGTCGTCGTCGTGCAGCCTTCGCGATAATAGACCGGCAGGAAGACGAAGGCGAGGATGGCCAGCCCCGCCACCGCCGCCAGTTCCCACCAGGCGAGCAGCAGCATCTGGTTGCCGTTCATGCCGACGAGCTGGTCGGTCGACAAATTGGTCAGCGTGATCGAGCCAGCGATGAACGGCCAGCTGAGGCCGCCGCCGGCGAGGAAGACTTCGCGGTTGCTGTCGCCGGCCGGCGGCGCCGCGGCGGTCATGCGGCGCACCTGCCAGATTGTCGCCAGCGCCATCGCGATGGTCAGCCCGATGAATACCGCGATCTGGCTGCTGTCCATCATCCCCCCTGGCGGGCGCCGTTGGCCGGCGTCCCTCGCGCCCAAGTCTTGCATGGCTTGGCGGGCACCGCTAGGCCGGGCCGGCGGGCGGTTAGCTCAGCGGTAGAGCATCTCGTTTACACCGAGAGGGTCGGGGGTTCGAAACCCTCACCGCCCACCATTTCTTGCGAAAACATTTACCTGGCCGGCGCCAGCTTCGGACCGGTTCCGCATCGGTGTTGCTGCAACGCAACAAGGGGCAGGGAACTGCCCGCCGCCAACTTGCCGGCGCCTTCCCGTAACAGGAGTGTCACACTTGGCGGTCAAGGCGCTGCGCAGAAGCAGGGCGTGCCGCGATCGTCGGCTGGCCGCGCCTGCCGGTTCGAAATTCGGAGTTTTCCCGCCATGCGCCATCTTCGCTACGGTGTTGCCCTTGCCGCGCTGATCGCGCCGCTCGCCGTTCAGGCCCAGGAAACCAGCTCGGCCATCCGCGGCGAAGTCACCACCGACTCCGGCGCGCCGATCGCCAACGCCACGGTGGTCATTACTCACACGCCGTCGGGCACCCGCGTCAGCCAGTCGACCGGCGCGGAAGGCACCTTCAATGCCACCGGCCTCCGCCTTGGCGGCCCCTATAGCGTCGAAGTCACCGCGCCCGGCTATGATCCGGCAACCGAAACCCTCAATGGCCTTACCGCCGGCACGCCGCAGCGCATCACCGTGTTCCTGGCCCCGGCCGGCACTACCATCAACGTCACCGCGTCGCGCCAGCGCTCGGCGATCACGCTTGCCGCCGGCCCGGCGACGGTGCTCGATGCCGGCGACATTTCGGTCATCGCCAACACCAGCCGCGACATCCGCAACCTGGCGGTGCGCAGCCCGTTCGTGAACCTCGATCCGACCAATGGCGGCGCCATCTCGATCGCCGGCTCGAACAACCGCTTCAACCGCTTCACTGTCGACGGCGTCCAGTTCGGCGACCCGTTCGGCCTCGAAGCCGGCGGCCTCGCTTCGGCGCGCGGCCCGGTGCCATTGGATGCGATCAGCGAATTCAGCATCGAAATCGCGCCGGTCGACATCCAGCAGGGCTTTTTCCAGGGCGGCGCCATCAACGCGCAGCTGAAGTCGGGCGGCAATGAACTGCACGGCACCGGCTTCTTCACCTATTCGTCGGACGCCCTGGCGGGCGACACCGCCAAGGGCCGGGTGTTCGTGCGCAATTTCGAATCGCGCAACTTCGGGCTTCAGCTGACCGGCCCGATCATCAAGGACAAGCTGTTCTTCGCGCTGACCTGGGAGCGGCTGCGCGACCAGGTGCCGGCGACCATCGACGTCCCCGCCGGCCTGATCACCCAGGCGGCGATCGACCAGGTCACCCAGATTTCGAACAGCGTCTACAATTACGATCCGCTCGGCGTCGCCCAGAATGTCGCCGAGGATGACGACAAGGTCGTCGCCAAGATCGACTGGAACATCGCCGACGGCCATCGCGCCGCCTTCACCTATATCTATTCGAACGGCACCCTGCTCGCCGGCCAGCTGACCGGCCAGGCCACGGCGGTCAATCCGACGCTCGCCCTGCAGTCGAACAACTACAACCAGGGTTCGGTCAACCATTATGGCGTGTTTACCCTGAACGACCAGTGGAGCGACAATTTCTCGACCCAGCTGCGCGTCAGCTACCAGGACTATGTCCGCCTGCAGGTGCCGTTCAACGGCCGCACCTTCGGCCAGTTCCAGGTCTGCAATGTCGCCGTTTCGGATGCCGTGCCTTTGGTCTGCCCGTCGGGCGTCGGCCGCATCCAGTTCGGCCCGGATATCTCGCGCCAGGCCAATGAACTGTCCTCGACCACCTTCGGCGTCGAATTCCAGGCCCAGCTGAAGATGAACAACCACGCGCTGAAGTTCATCTTCGAACGCCGCGGCAATGAATTCAACAATCTGTTCGCCCAGCGCGTTTCGGGTGCCTTCTACTTCGACTCGATCGCCGATCTTCAGGCGCAGCGCGCCAACCAGCTCGATTATGCCTCGCCGATTGGCGGCACCATCGACAGCGTTCGCGCCCTGTTCGACAGCAACACCTACACCATCGGCCTTCAGGACACCTGGGATATCGCCGACAATTTGACCTTCATTTACGGTTTCCGCTGGGACATCTACGAACAGAACAATACGCCGGCCTATAATGCCGACTTCCTGGCCCGCACCGGCTTCCCGAACACCGCGACCCTCAACGGCCGCGCGCTGTTCCAGCCGCGCTTCGCCATCAACTGGAAGCCGACCGATCGCCTGAAGCTGACCGCTTCGGGCGGCCTGTTCGGCGGCGGCAACCCGAACGTCTGGATTTCGAACAATTATTCGAACCCCGGCCCGACGCTCGGCCGTGTCCAGGTCAACCGCAACGCCAATGGCACCTTCTCCATCCAGGGTGTGACCGTCGATGCCGCCACCGCGGCCGCGATCGGCGCCGCGACGCTCAATGGCGTCACCGGCGGCGAGGGCATTCCCGGCACGCTCGACGCGCTGATCCGCTCGACGGGCAGCGCCGCGGCGCCGACCAACGAGCTCGATCCCAACTTCAAGATCCCCTCGGTCTGGCGCGTGTCGGGTACGGTCGACTATGCCGCAAACCTCGGCCCGCTCGGCGATGACTGGAACTTCGGTGCCGATGTCGCCTGGACCCGCGTCCGCGACGCCGTGACCTGGACCGACCTGCGCAGCATCTCGAACGGCTTCCTGCCCGATGGCCGCGCCCGCTTCCAGGCCTTCAACGCCGCCGCCGGTACCAACACCGACATGCTGCTGACCAACGTCGATCGCGGCTATGCCTGGAACGTTGTTGCCCGCGTCAACAAGAAGTGGGATTTCGGTCTCGACCTCGGCCTCAGCTACACGCTGCAGCGCGCCAAGGACGTCAATTCGGGCACTTCGTCGGTGGCCTTCTCCAACTACACCAATGCCGCGGCCGGCATCACGTCCAATGACGCCGCCTATGGCACGTCGAACTATCAGATCGACAATGCCTATCGCATCAACATTGGCTATGAGCGCGCCTTCTTCGGCGACAACAAGACGCGGTTCCAGATCTTCTACTACAGCCGCGCCGGCCAGCGTTACAGCTACACCTTCGCCGATCTGACGCCGAACCGTTCGGCGGTGTTCGGCACCACCGGCACCAACAACCGCTATCTCCTCTATGTGCCGAACGTCGCCTCGGCGACCGCCGATCCGCTGGTCACCTATGCAAGCAACTTTGATTTCACCGGCTTCCAGAACTTCGTGCAGAACAGCGGCCTCAGCAAGTATCAGGGCCAGATCGCGCCGAAGAACCTCGGCCGCGCGCCGCGCTTCAACAAGCTCGATCTGCACTTTGGCCAGGAACTGCCGCTGCCCTTCGTCAAGAATGGCAAGTTCGAGATGTT
>JAIXZK010000419.1 GCA_027489695.1 Sphingomonadales bacterium | reverse complement strand
TCCTCGCGGCGCTCGGGGGCAGCGCTTGCGCTCGCCGCCGGCGCCGGGGCGGCGGCCTTCGCGTTGCGCTTCGCCGTGCCGGCATCGATCGCGGCGAGCACGTCGCCCTTGGTCAGCCGACCGTCCTTGCCGCTGGCGACGACGCTCGCCGGATCGATGTCATATTCCTCGATCAGCCGGCGGACGGCGGGGCCCATCGCGTCGAGTTCGTCGCCCTTGCCGGTCGCAGCCGGCGCCGGGCTGGCGGCCATCGCTGGCGCCGGCGCGGCCGGAGCCGGTGCCGCGGCGACCGCAGCCGCCGGTGCCGGAGCCGGAGCCGGAGCCGGAGCCGGCGCGACAGTCACCGGCGCGGCAGCCCCCGCCGCCTCGATCCGCGCGATCAGCGCGCCAACCGCGACGGTATCGCCGACCTTGAACAGCTGCTCGCCCATCGTGCCGGCCACCGGCGACGGCACTTCGACGGCGACCTTGTCGGTCTCGAGGCTGACGATCGGCTCGTCGGCGGCGACCGCGTCGCCCGGCTTCTTCAGCCACTCGCCAACGGTGGCTTCGGTGATCGACTCGCCGAGAGCCGGGATGATGACGTCGGTTGCCGTATTCGCCACTGGGTCAGCCTCTTGTTCTGCCGGTGGCGATCTCGCCGAACCGGAAATGCATGTGGAACGACGCCGGTCAGCCGGTCGCCTTCTTCGATTTCAGCCCGCCGCGGATCGCCGCATTGATCTCCGCCCGGCTCGCGCCCAGCGCCTCGGCGACCAGCTTGGCCTGTTCGGCATTGTGACGCTTCAGCAGGCCGGTGGCGGTCGCCGCCGCCGCGGCGCGCCCGGCATAGATCGGGCGCCTGGCCAGTGCCGTCTCGATGAACGGTGCGACAAAGCTCCAGGCGCCGGCGTTCTTCGGCTCTTCCTGGGCCCAGACCACTTCCTCCAGCGCCGGGAATCTCGCCGCATATTCGGCGATGACATCGCCCGGGAAGGGATAGAGCTGCTCGACACGCAGCAGATAGACATCGCTGCGCTCGGTCTTCTCGCGAGCATCGAGCAGATCATAATAGACTTTGCCGGTGCACAGCACGAGGCGGCGCACCTTGGCCGGATCGCACGGCGCCAGATCGTCGAGGCAGCGGTGGAAGCTGGTGCCGGCGTCCATGTCGGTGATCGACGACACCGCCCGCTTGTGACGGAGCAGCGACTTCGGCGTCATGATGATCAGCGGCTTGCGGAAATCGCGCAGCAGCTGGCGGCGCAGCAGGTGGAAATAATTGGCCGGCGTCGTCGCATTGGCGACCTGGATATTGTCCTCGGCGCACAGCTGCAGGAAGCGCTCGAGCCGCGCCGAGCTGTGCTCCGGCCCCTGCCCCTCGTAACCATGCGGCAGCAGCATGACGAGACCATTGGCGCGCAGCCATTTGATCTCGGAACTGGCGATGAACTGGTCGATGATGGTCTGGGCGCCGTTGACGAAATCGCCGAACTGCGCCTCCCACAGCACCAGCGTCTTCGGATCGGCAAGCGCATAGCCGAATTCGAAGCCGAGCACGCCGAATTCGCTGAGCGGCGAATCATAGACTTCGAACTTCGGATCGATGCTCTTCAGCGGCACATGGCGATGGCCGTCGACCTGGTCCGTCCACACCGAATGGCGCTGGCTGAAGGTGCCGCGGCCCGAATCCTGGCCGGACAGGCGCACACCATAGCCGTCGCGCAGCAAGGAGCCGAAGGCCAGCGCCTCGGCCGTTGCCCAATCGATGCCCTCGCCGGCGCGCAGCGTCTCGGCCTTGGCTTCCAGGATGCGCGCCAGCGTCTTGTGGATGTTGAAATCGGCCGGCACGCTGGTCAGCACGCTGCCGATGTCGCGCAGTTCGGCGGCGGCGACGCCGGTGATCGCGGCGCGGCGGCCGGTGATTTCTTCCTTCGGCCGGCCAAGGCCCGACCAGCGGCCTTCGAACCAGTCCGCCTTGTTGGCCTTGAAGCCGGCGGCGGCATCGAAATCGGCTTCCAGAACCGATGTGTAGCGATCGACGGCGGCGCCCAGGAAGCCCGCATCGATCACGCCCTGGCCAACCAGCTTGTCGGCATAAAGATCGGCAACACTGCGCTGCCGGGCGATCTGGGCGTACATCAGCGGCTGGGTGAAGCTCGGCTCGTCGCTCTCATTGTGGCCGAAGCGGCGATAGCACCACATGTCGATGACGACATCGCGGCCAAAGCGCTGGCGGAATTCGGTGGCGACCTTGGTGGCATAGGTGACGGCTTCGGGATCATCGCCATTCACATGGAAAATCGGCGCCTGGACGATCTTGGCGACGTCCGACGGATAGGGCGAGGAGCGCGCGAACTGCGGGCTGGTGGTGAAACCGACCTGGTTGTTGACGACGAAATGGATGGTGCCGCCGGTGTTGTAGCCGGTCAGCCCCGAAAAGCCGAAACATTCGGCGACAATGCCCTGCCCCGCGAACGCCGCATCGCCGTGCAGCAGCACCGGCAGCGACCGCTTGTGGTCATGGTCGCCGGCCATGGTCTGGATGGCGCGGACCTTGCCGAGCACGACGGGATCGACCGCCTCCAGATGCGACGGATTGGGCACCAGCGAGAGATGGACGAGATTGCCGTCGAATTCGCGATTTGTGCTGGTGCCGAGGTGATATTTGACATCGCCCGAGCCGCCGACATCGTCCGGCGCCGAGGAACCACCGCCGAATTCATGGAAGATGATGCGGAACGGCTTCTGCATCACATTGGCGAGCATGTTCAGCCGGCCGCGGTGCGGCATGCCGAACACGACTTCGGTGATGCCCAGGGCGCCGCCGACCTTGATGATCGATTCCATCGCCGGAATCATCGCTTCGCCACCATCGAGGCCGAAGCGCTTGGTGCCGACATATTTGCGGCCGAGGAAGCGCTCGAACTGTTCGGCCTCGACCAGCTTGGTCAGGATGGCGCGCTTGCCATTGTCGCTGAACTGGATTTCCTTGTCGCGGCCTTCGAACTTTTCCTGCAGGAAACGCCGTTCCTCGACATCGTTGATGTGCATGTACTCAAGGCCGACATTGCCGCAATAGTTGCGGCGCAGGATCGCCACCAGCTCGCGGATTGTCGTGGTTTCGAGACCGAGCGTGCCGCCGACATAGACCGGGCGATCAAGGTCCTTTTCCTGAAAGCCATGGAATGCCGGGGTCAGATCGGCCGGCAGCTCGCGCTTCATCAGGCCGAGCGGATCGAGATTGGCGGCAAGATGGCCGCGCACCCGATAGGTGCGGATCAGCATCAGCGCCGCGATGGCGTCGCGCGCCGCCTGGGCGATGGCATCGGGCGAGGCGCCGGCGGCAACCGCCCGCTCGACGGCCTTGCCGGCCACCTTGTCGTCACGGATCAGGATATCGGCGGCATCGAGCGCCCGGGTCAGGTCGTCGGCCACCGGCTGCGGCCAGTCGGTCCGCGCCCAGGACGGCCCTTCCTGATCGGCGGCCGTCGGCAGAAGCGGTTCGAAATCCATTACGCGCGTCCTCAACAATCGCGGTCAATTAGTCACGGCGGCCAGGATTGTCACCTGCGCCGCCGTGCATGGCTGCCCTCAATTCAGCCGTTCAGCACCTCGACAAGGGTCGTGCCCAGCGCCGACGGCGACGGCGACACCCGGATGCCGGCAGCTTCCATCGCCGCGATCTTCGATTCGGCATCGCCCTTGCCGCCCGAAACAATGGCGCCGGCATGGCCCATGCGGCGGCCGGGAGGCGCGGTGCGACCGGCGATGAAGCCGACCATCGGCTTCTTGCGGCCGCGGCGGGCTTCGTCGGCGAGGAACTGCGCCGCCATTTCCTCGGCATCGCCGCCGATTTCGCCGATCATGATGATCGAATGCGTCTCGGGATCGGCGAGGAAGAGTTCGAGCACGTCGATGAAGTTGGTGCCGTTGACCGGATCGCCGCCGATGCCGACCGCGGTGGTCTGGCCAAGGCCGACGGCGGTGGTCTGGTGGACGGCTTCATAGGTCAGGGTGCCGGAGCGCGAGACGACACCGACCGAACCCTTGCGGAAGATGTTGCCGGGCATGATGCCGATCTTGCATTCGTCCGGCGTCAGCACGCCGGGGCAGTTTGGCCCGATCAGCCGCGACTTCGATCCGACCAGCGAGCGCTTGACGCGCACCATGTCGAGCACCGGAATGCCTTCGGTGATGCAGATGATCAGCGGCACTTCGGCGTCAATGGCTTCGCAGATGGCATCGGCGGCGCCGGGCGGCGGCACATAGACGACGCTGGCATCGCAATGGGTTGCGGCGCGGGCTTCATGCACGGTGTTGAACACCGGCCGGCCGAGATGGGTGCTGCCGCCCTTGCCCGGCGCGGTGCCGCCGACGACGTTGGTGCCATAGGCGATCGCCGCCTCGGTATGGAAGGTTCCCTGCTTGCCAGTGAACCCTTGCGTGATGACGCGGGTGGCTTTGTTGACGAGAATGGACATTATTCGCTCCAGTTATCTTTACCGACAGTCGCCCGGCAGACCAGCGCGACAGCCAAGCTCAGGGCCGCGCCTAAACCGAACATGAAAGGCATGATGGTATTCGCTGCAAAAAAATCTGCGCCCGGCGCATCTCTCCAAGTGCGGTATGCCAGCAAAGCGAGTGCAATACTCACCGTTGCGATCACGGCCGCGAATCCAGTGTGTCCACGAAGCGCGCATAGGATAGCCGGCAGAGCGCCGAGCGCTAGCGGCGCTACGATCAGCATGCTGAAAATGTCGACCCACATCAGCAAATTACGTTGCCTGCCCTAATCACGCGGTGAACCTGTTACGGTGCTACGCTGCCTTTTTCACTTCCGCCACGATCTTCGCTGCGGCATCCCCGAGATTGTCCCCGGAGATGATCGGCAGGCCACTTTCGGCGAGGATCTGCTTGCCCAGCTCGACATTGGTGCCTTCGAGGCGGACAACGAGCGGCACCGAAAGGTTCACTTCCTTCGCCGCGGCGATGATGCCTTCGGCGATGATATCGCAGCGCATGATGCCGCCGAAGATATTGACCAGGATGCCCTTCACCGCCGGATCCTTGAGGATCAGCTTGAACGCGGCCGTCACCTTTTCCTTCGAGGCACCGCCGCCGACATCGAGGAAGTTGGCCGGCTCGGCACCGTTCAGCTTGATGATGTCCATCGTCGCCATGGCGAGGCCGGCGCCATTGACCAGGCAGCCGATGTCGCCATCGAGCTTGATGAAGGCGAGATCATATTCGCTGGCTTCGACTTCGGCGGGGTCTTCCTCGGTCAGGTCACGCAGCTCGACGAGATCGGGGTGGCGATAGAGCGCGTTCGAATCGAAGCCGACCTTGGCGTCGAGCACCAGCAGCTTGCCATCGTCGGTGACGGCGAGCGGGTTGATCTCCATCTGCGAGGCATCGGTGCCGATGAAGGCGTCGTAGAGCTTGGCCACGACATTCTCGGCCTGTTTGGCGAGGTCGCCGGTCAGGCCCAGGGTGGCGGCGACGGCGCGGCCATGGTGCGGCATGATGCCGGTGGCCGGATCGATGGTCAGCGTCGCGATCTTTTCCGGCGTGTCATGGGCCACCGTCTCGATGTCCATGCCGCCTTCGGTCGAAACGACCAGCGCGATCCGGCCCGAGCTGCGATCGACCAGCATCGCCAAATAGAATTCCTTGGCGATATCGACGCCATCGGTGACGTAGAGGCGGTTGACCTGCTTGCCATGCGCGCCGGTCTGGATGGTGACCAGCGTGTTGCCGAGCATGTCGGTGGCGGCGGCGCGAACGTCGTCGGCCGAGCGGGCGAGACGGACACCGCCCTTGGCCTCGGGCGGCAGTTCGACGAACTTGCCCTTGCCGCGGCCGCCGGCGTGGATCTGCGCCTTCACCACATAGAGCGGTCCGGGCAGCTTGTCGGTGGCGGCCACCGCTTCCTCGACGGTCAGCGCGGCAAAGCCGGCCGGCACGGGCACGCCGAATTTGGCGAGCAATTCCTTGGCCTGATATTCGTGGATGTTCATGAGGGCCTCTCAGACGGCAAACGGATTGACGACGCGGACGGACCCGTAGCGTTGCCCGGCGCTCAAGTCTTCACTGTATAATGTCTGAGCCCCGATTTCCTCGGCCGCGGCGATGATCGCGCCGTCCCAGTACCGAAGCTGGTAGCGCTTTGCGATGGCAGCCCCGCGCAAAACCAGCCCAGCGGTAACCGGTACGACCGGAAAGCGGCCGAAATCCTCCAGCCACTCGACCGCGGCTTCGTACGAAAGGTTAAGCTTCGTGACTTTCGTGGCGGTGAAATAAAATTCCGCCAGCACCTGCGCCGAAACGGCGCAGTTGCCAGTCGCCAGAATTTCGAGTGACCGCTGCCGTTTTGCGTCAACCCCGGGTGTCGACGCCGCTGCGTAGATCAGCACGTTGGTGTCGAGAAATATGATCAAGGGCCGGATATTTCCCGATCATAAGTTTCTTCCCGGCTGAACTCCGTGCTGATCGCCCGGCCCGCCCAGGCATTGCTGCGGGCGATCATCCG
>JAIXZK010000205.1 GCA_027489695.1 Sphingomonadales bacterium | reverse complement strand
GACATAGGCAAGGTTGAGGGCGATGCCGATGGCGAAGGCCCGGCCGAAGCGGGGGGGCTCGGCATGGTGGTGATCATGGTGATCATGATGGTGGTGACCGGCCATGGCGCCTTGTAGCATGGTGCCATGCCCCAGAGACAAGCAAGCGTCGACAAGCAAGCGGCGACAAGCAAGCGTCGGCACATCCGGCGGCAAGCGCCCGGAAAGCGCCTTCCGGCTCGCCATCAGTCGCTTCGATTCTTCAGGATTTCACCGGGATCGGCGGTACCAGCCGCGCAGCGACTGGAGCGGGCGAAGGGATTCGAACCCTCGACTTCAACCTTGGCAAGGTTGCGCTCTACCCCTGAGCTACGCCCGCTCGACCATGGCCATGACCGTGGTGAGCGGCGCGGCTACCATGAGGCCGCGGCGCGGCGCAAGCGCAAAATGCCCGGCCCGCGCCAGAATGGCCGCGGCGATCATGGCGGGGTGACGATGAACGTCACCAGCTCGCTGCGCGCCGCCGCGGTCTCCCAGGGACGCCGGCTGTCGAAGCGGATGACATAGGTGCCGGGCTGCGCGCCCTGCAGGCGGAAGACCTGGCGACCGGGCGAGCCGGGCGCTGCCGCCGCCGCGGCGACGGCGGTATCGCCACCGTCGGGCGCGCTCACCGCCACCCCCGCCGGCGCCTCGGCCAGCTCCCAGCGATAGCCGGCGGTGGCATAGCGTTCGAGCGCGACCTCGACGGGCACGCCGGCGGCAGCGGTGACGGCAATCGGCATCGGCTCTGGTCTTTCCCCTGGCGGGCAAGCGGTCGCCCGGCCCCAGAGGGACCGGGCGAGACGCGATCAATCATACCATTTGTGGTACATGTGGCTGTCGGTGCCCATCACGAAGGTATCGAGGCGATTGGCGGCCCAGCTGCTGACGCCGACCCCCGACGACAGCACGCCGCCCAGATCCTCCTCGCCGCTCCAGCGCGAGCCGTCCCACCATTTGTGCCACATATGGTAGTTCTGGCCGGGGTAGAACACGTCGATGCGGTTCGGCCCCCAGGATTCCGCCGCCGGCGCGTCGGTCAGCACGCCGCCGAGCGATTCCCAGCCGCGCCACGCCGAACCGTCCCACCATTTGTGCCACAGCTGCGAATCGAGCCCGCGCACGAAGGTATCGAGCCGGCCGGGCGCCCAGGACGATACCGCCGGCGCCGAGCTGAGCCCGCCGCCCAGCGATTCCCAGCCGTGCCAGGCGCCGTCCCACCACAAATGCCACATCGCATTGTCGCCGCCACGGGCGAAGACATCGATGCGATTGTTGCCCCAGCTGACGGCGCAGGGTTCGGAGGTCAGGAAGCCGCCCAGGCTTTCCCAGCCGCTCCAGCCGCCCTGGAACCATTTGTGGTAGAGCTTGTGATCGCCGCCGACGGCGAAGATGTCGAGCCGCCCGGAGGCCCAGGAACAGATCGCCGGGGCGCCATGGATGAAGCCGCCGAGCGATTCCCAGCCGCGCCACGCCGAACCGTCCCACCAGCGGTGCCAGACCGCCGAATCGGTGCCGCGCGCGACGACATCGATGCGGTTGGCCGCCCAGGAAACCGCCTGCGGCCGCGAGGTGATGATGCCGCCCAGATCTTCCCAGCCATGCCATTTGCGGCCCGGGATCGCGACCTGGCGGGCCCAGTGGAACGGGAAGTCGGTGTCGATCTTGCACTGGCCATAGCGGATCTTGAAAAAGCCGCCGTCGCCCCAGCCGGTGCCCCAGCTGTTCTTGCAGATCCAGCATTGCTCCGCCTCGGAATAGCCGATGACGAGCACGCAATGCAGCCCGGCAAGGCCGCCGCTGACATGGCTGTAGACGCCCGAGCCATAGGAGAAGAAATCGTCGAACACCTCCAGCACCGCGGAGCAGGGCCCGACATTGGTCAGATGGTTCTTGCGATCGGTCATGCTGGCCAGCGCGCCGAACGAGCCGATCTTGACGGCGCGGGCGTCGCGATCCGGAACCAGCTTGCATACCGGGGCGCCGCCGGGGCCGGTGAAGGCGGTGTTGTAGGGAAAGGCGGCTTCGTCGGGGATGCCGCGCGACTTGACCTGGCCGAGCGCCTGGTCCGGCCACCAGCCGCCGCAATTGGCGCCGTGCGACGAACAGAAGTGCAGATCGGCCTCGGCCAGATCGAGCTTCTGGCCGCGTTCGATCGAGGCCATCGATTCGACAAGCCCGGTGGCGCAGAAGGACACGCAGGAGCCGCAGCCGCCCTGGTCCTTCGGCGGCGTGACATGGTTGCCGCCGCGGTTGCGCCAATCGACGGCGGGCGCGAAATTCGGCGCCGAGACTTGCGGCGGCATCACCATCGCCGCGGCGCGCGCATTTTCGTCGACGACGACGCCGAGTAGGGCGCGCTTGCGCTCGTCAGAAAGCAGCGAAAGCGTGTTTTCGCGCGCCCGCCACGGCATGGCCCGTGTAACCAGCTCGGCGCGCAAGGCTTTAATATCGATCTGTGGCATCTGGCATCCTTCCCAAGGAAATGGCGGCGCTGTCGATCGCCAATGACGATCGATCTCGCGCGGTGATGCGACCCGTATTTATTATCGAATGATGTACAGTCTGGCGATATCTGGCCGATAACGGGCCGTCGCTCGGGGGTTCTTTGCTTCGAACTTGCCGAGTCGAAAGTGCGACTTCTCTTTTTCTACTCTGTCGGAGTTGATTTTCGGTTTATCGGCCGGCGGCCTGGTCGCGCCGACGCGGCGGCCAGCCCAACGATCGCGCTTGCGACATTCGACGGGCTTGGCAAAAGCGCGTGCCGCGCCCCATATGCCGGCGTCCACCACCGCAGCACGAGAGCAACGCCTTGGCCAGCATCGCCACCGCCGCCGCCGAAAAGGCCAGCATCGAAGCCTTCCGCCGCGACGTCATCGAGGCGTCGAAGACGGCGCTGGTGCTCGTCGATTTCTGGGCGGAATGGTGCGGGCCGTGCAAGACGCTGACGCCGCTGCTCGAAAAGGTCACCGCCGCCCGCGCGCCGCGGGTCCGGCTCGTCAAGATCGACGTCGACAAGAACCAGACGCTGGCGGCGCAATTCCGCATCCAGTCGATTCCCACCGTCTATGCCTTCATCGCCGGCCAGCCGGTCGATGGCTTCCAGGGCGCGCTCGGCGAGCGCGAGCTGACGGCCTTCGTCGATCGCCTGCTGGCCAAGGCGCCGGCCGGGGCCGCCGAACCGTCGGCGGAAGCCGAAATCGCAGCGCTGCTGGAGGCCGTCGATATCGCGCTGGCCGAAGGCGCGCATGAGGAGGCCGCCGAAACGCTGGCGGCGCTCGTCCAGGAATTCCCCGATCGCGGTGATATCGCCGGCAAATATGCGCTGGCGCTGCTTGGCCTCGGCCATGTCGACGGCGCCCGCGCCGCGCTGGCGGCGGTCGCCCCCGATGCCAAGGATGCCGATGTGGCGAAGGCACGGGCGGCGCTGGCGCTCGCCATCGATGTCACGCCGGTCGATGATGTCGCCGGGCTGATCGATCGCGTCGCCGCCGATCCCGACGATCTGCAGCAACGCTACGATCTCGCCGGCGCGCTGCTCGGCCGCGGCGACCGCGACGGCGCTGCCGATCACCTGCTCGCCATCATCGCCGCCGATCGCCAATGGCAGGAAGGCGCGGCCCAGGCCCGGCTGCTGAAACTGTTCGAAGCGGTCGGCCTGTCCGATCCGTGGAGCATCAAGACCCGGGCGCGACTGCGCTCGCTGCTGTTCTCCTGATGGCCACGCCGATGGCCAGCAACAATTCGCCGTTGCCGCCAGCAGTGCCGGTGTTCCCGCTGACCGGCGCGCTGCTGCTGCCGCGCGGCGTGCTGCCGCTCAACATCTTCGAGCCGCGCTATCTCGCCATGGTGCGCGATGCCATGGCCGCGACCGGCGCCGCGGCGCGAATCATCGGCATCATCCAGCCCCGGCCGAGCAGCCGCGGCGGCGATGATCCGCCGCAGCTCTATGATGTCGGCTGCCTCGGCCGCATCACCGATTTCCGCGAGACCGAGGATGGCCGCATCCTGATCGCACTCACCGGCGTGACGCGCTTCCGCATTTCCGCCGAACTCGATCGCACCACGCCCTATCGCCAGGTGCTCGCCGACTATGTCGATTTCCAGGACGATCGCGACGATCCCGAAGCACTCGCCGCCGCCGCCCGCGCCGGGCTGGAAGATGTGCTCAAGGCCTATCTCGATACCCAGGGCCTGGCCGCCGACTGGGACGCGGTCAAATCCGCCGACGATGAATCGCTGGTGACGACCCTCGCCTGCGTCTGCCCCTTTGACCCGGTCGAAAAACAGGCGCTGCTCGAAGCCGATGATCTGCAAGACCGCGCCGCGACGCTGACGGCGCTGATGACCTTCGCCGCCGGCACCGGCGACCGGCCGACCCTGCAATGACCGCGCCGCGCCAGCCGGACCCGCGCCTGCTGGCCATCCTCGTCTGCCCGATGACGCGCGAACCGCTGCGCCACGATGCCGCCGCGAACGAGCTCGTCGCCGATCGCGCCGGCCTCGCCTACCCGATTCGCGACGGGGTGCCGATCCTGCTGATCGAGGCGGCGCGGGAGTTCGTGCCCGCGGACTGAAGAGGAAAGGTTTTGCCTCCGGCGGCCCCCTTCTCCCTTATTCGAAGACCACACCCTCGAACTTCCCGTCGTTCCGCCAGCGTTCCATATATTTGAAGAACGCCACTGCCCCGGCCGGATAGCCGACGGCGTAGCGGGTGGCAGGGTCGGGCTCCTGGCCCTCGTTGTTGTAATAGCCGGGCGTGCAATCCGGCGCGCCGATCATCATGCCGGGGCCTGACAGCAGCAGCTCGACCCATTTTGCCTGGGCTTCGGCATCGGCGTCGACACGGGTGGCGCCGGTGGCGCCGGCATGGGCGACGATCGCCGCCACGCTGCTGCCGGTTTCGGTCCAGTTGTGCGGCACGTTGACGATGAAGTTCGCCGCCTGGGCGAACTGGACGAGGAAGGCATTGGGGAAGCCGTGCACCTGCAGGCCGTGCAGGGTGCGCATGCCATCGGCCCAGGCTTCGGAAAGCTTGGCGCCGCCGACGCCGGTGATGTCGAAGCCGGCGCGGCGGGTATGGCCGGTGCCGACTTCGAAGCCGGAGGCAAAGATGATGCAATCGACTTCATAATGTTTGCCGCCGACCCAGAAGCCGGTCTCGTCGATGCGTTCGACGCCCTTGCCATCGGTATCGACGAGATGCGTGCCGGGCTCGTTGAAGGCCTGCAGATAGGCGTCGTGGAAGCACGGCCGCTTGCACAGCTGGCGATACCAGGCCTTCAGCTTCTCGGCGGTTTCCGGGTCGTTGACGATTGTTTCGGCGCGGGCGCGGATCTCCTCCATCTTCTCGAAATCGCTGTCCTCATAGGCGGCGATCATGCCTTCGGGCGTCATCTGCTCGGGCGGCAATGCCATCACCCGGGCGCGGATGCGCCGCGACAGATCGGTCCAGCCGTCCTGTACCCAATCATCGGGCGCGCCACCCATGCCGACATTCAGCGCGAAATTCTCCAGCCAGCGGCGCTGCCAGCCCGGTGTCGCGACACCGGCGAACCATTCGGGATCGATCGGCGCATTGGCGCGAACGTCGACCGACGACGGCGTGCGCTGCACGACATAAAGCGTGCCGGCGGCGCGGGCGAGGTGCGGCACGCATTGCACCGAGGTGGCGCCGGTGCCGATGATGGCGACGCGCTTGTCGCGCAGCTTGTCGAGCGGCGCGCCATGGGTATCGCCGCCGGTATAATCATAATCCCAGCGGCTGGTGTGGAAGCTGTGGCCCTTGAAGCTGGCAAGGCCGGGGATGCCGGGCAGCTTCGGAACGTGCAGCGGGCCGGTGCCCATGCCGATGAAATCGGCGGTGAAGCGATCACCGCGATCGGTTTCGATCACCCAGACGCGCGCCGCCTCGTCCCAGGTCATTTCCGTCACCCGGGTGTGGAACAGCGCCTTTTCATACAGGCCGAAGGTGCGGCCGATGCGCTGCGACTGTTCGAGAATCTCCGGCGCATGGGCGTATTTCTCGGTCGGCATGTGCCCGGTTTCCTCGAGCAGCGGCAGATAGATGATCGAGGCCGTGTCGCATTGCGCGCCGGGATAGCGGTTCCAGTACCAGGTGCCGCCGAAGTCGCCGCCCTTTTCGATGATGCGGACATCGGTGACGCCGGCCTCGACCAGCCGGGCGCCGGTGCACAGGCCGGCAAAGCCGCCGCCGACAAAGGCGAAGCGGACATGGTCGGTAACCGGCGCGCGTTCGACGCGCGGCGTATAGGGATCGTCGAGGAAATGCGCGAAATCGCCGGCGATCTCGACATATTGGTCGTTGCCGTCGGCGCGCAGACGCTTGTCGCGCTCGGCATGATATTTCGCCAGCAGTGCCGGCTTGTCGATGGTCCTGGTTGCCATGGCGATCCTCCTCCGGGCGGCCGGCGCCCGCTGCGGACCGCCTAGGCAAGCGCCGGCAGCGACGAAACTGTGAAAAAGAAGGCCCGGCGGAAGGCCGGTGGACGCTCGCCGCCGGCGGCGCCCTGCGATTGCCGCGCCGCCAGCACCGCCGCCAGCCGGCGACATCCGCCACCATCACGAAATAATTATGTCATCAATTCGGCTTCGTAAGTGAAAAGGCCAAATGCCGCAGGCGCGCTTCAGCGCTGGTATTGCGCTCTCCATAAATATAGACCGCCATCACTGCCGGGATATATTTCCCGTTTCTCGTGAAGATCGGCCATTGAAGCCGGATCGGGTATTGTTGCCTGGTCGGGCACATGGCGATTGTCGGCACCCGAACAGCAGCATTGCGAAGGAATTTCCCATGACCGACCAGACCCACGACATCGTCGATACCGCCATCGCTGCCGGCAGCTTCACCACCCTCGTCGCCGCCGTCCAGGCCGCCGGCCTTGTCGATACGCTGAAGGGCGCCGGCCCCTTCACCGTCTTCGCGCCGAGCGATGATGCCTTCGCCAAGCTGCCGGCCGGCACTGTCGAAGACCTCGTCAAGCCCGAGAACAAGGCCAAGCTGGCCGCCATCCTCACCCTGCACGTCGTGCCGGGCAAGGTGATGGCTGCCGATGTCGCCGGCGCCAAGGCCAGCCCGGCCTCGGTCAATGGCGAAGCGCTGCACGTCGATGGCACCGATGGCGTCACCGTCAACGGCGCCAAGGTCGTCACCGCCGACATCGCTTGCACCAATGGCGTCATCCACGTCATCGATACCGTGCTGCTGCCCAAGGGCTGAACCGCACGCTCCAACGCCCCCTCGGGGACGCTGGCAGGAAGGCCCGGCCGCACCAGCGGCCGGGCCTTTTCGTTCCATGGCGGGTGACGACCCGCTGGCGGAAAGGGAGTATCCCACGAAATCGGGTGAAGGGGCTCAGACCCTGCCCGTCGGAGGCCCGTTTTCGCGAACCAGCCGCGCCGTCCAGGCATAGCCGCGCCGCGTCGAGCGGAAGGCGCCCGCCAGCCCCTGCGCCGCCGCCACTTCCGACATCGCGTCGGGCAAGGCGGCGCGCGGGGTGACATCGAACCGCGCCAGCCAGGCGAACAGCGCGCGGCGGAACGGCGCCGGCAGCCGCTCCTGCTGGCCGAAATCGACAAGATCGAGCCGGCCGCCCGGCGCCAGTGCGCGCGCCCCCTGCGACAGCGCTGCCTGCCAGTCGGGGATCATCGACAAGGTGTAGGACAGGAACACCCGGTCGAAGCCCGTGCCGTCGGACAAGGCGGCGGCATCGAAGGCCGTCGCATCGCCTTCGGCCAGGGTGATGCGGTCGGAAAGCCCGGCGCGGGCGACATTGGCGCGGGCGGTCGCCAGCATTTCGGTCGAAATGTCGATGCCGGTGAAGTGCGCGCTCGGGAACCGCCGCGCCGCCAGGATCAGGTTGCGCCCGGTGCCGCAGCCGACTTCGAGCACCCGCGCCCCCGGCCCGGCAGCAAGGCCGGCGATCAGCTCGTCCCGCCCGAGCAGATAATATTTGCGGGTGAGATCATAGACATGGCGCTGGCGGCGATAGATGCGGTCCATCGCGGCGCTGTGGCCGGCCGCCGATGCGGCGGCGGTCATGCGTCCAGCAGCGTGTAAAGGTGCACGCCGCCATAGATCGACGAGCGGTCCTGGCGGGTGAAGCGCGCCGAGTCTTCCGCCGCATAATGCCAGCGATCGAGGATCGCCGCGGGCACCCGGCCGGGCAACAGGCTGGGTTCGGCGGCGGTGCGGAACAGCACGCGGGCGCCAGGGCGGGCGGTGCGGGTGATCTCGCGCCATAATTCGGTCAGCTGCGCATCGGTCATCCAGTCCTGGGCATCGAGCAGGACATAGCGATCACAGCTGGCGGCGGTCTGTTCGCGCAGGAATTCGGTGAAGTTCAGGTGGCGATAATCGACGCGATCGACGCGATCGACGACGGCGCGGTAGTTCTCGGCCTGGAGATAGGGCGGCAGCGGCGCCGCCGGCCCCTTGCCGTAACCGCGGCCAAACGCCTGCCAGGCAAAATAATTGTCGGATACGGCGAAATCGCAGGAGAGTTTTTCCAGCCGCGCCTTCAGCACGCTTGCCATGTCGGGCGCATCACCCAGCAGCGCCTTGTATTGCGCCGGCGGGATGCCGAGGCCGAACAGCGCCGCCGGATTGCTGGTCAGCCAGCGCACGAATTTCTTGTCGAACAATGGCGCGAACTTGGTCTCGAAAATGTGGCGCTGCTCCTCCAGCGAGCGCGCTTCCAGCATGTCGCGGGTGTCGATGCCGAAGGCGCGCGCCAGCAATTGCCCCGTGACGATGAAGCTGCCGAGCAGGCCGCGGCGGTAGAAATTGCTGCCGAAGCCGCCGATGCGCTTGCGCCCCATCGGGTCGCGGCCTTCCCAATAACGCCGCGAGATGGTGTCGAGGTGCGGCGCGACATGGCGCTCATAGGCGGCGACATTTTCGGAACGATCGGCCTCGCCGAAGAAACGGAAGAAGCTGGCCTGGGTCGGCAGATGCCGCGCCGCCGTCAGCTTCAGCCGGCCGAGCGCGACATGGGCGGTGTTCAAGTCGACCGCGGTGATCCGCGCCGGATCGGCGGTGAGGTAGGACAGCACGTTGCAGCCGCCGCTGGCGATGGTGACGAGGTGCATCCCCGGTCCCAGCTGCAGCGCTTCCATGTCGACCGCCGGGTCTTCCCAGATCTGGGCATAAACCAGCCCGCGAAAGGCAAAGGTGAAGGCGCGTTCGAGCAGGCCCTGCTTGCTGAACTCGTCATGCTGATGGACGGCGGCGCGGACAGCGGCGTGCCGCGGGGCCTTGACGGTACGCGCGGCGGCTTCGGCCATGTCTGCAACTTCCCTGCGTTTGTTTCATCATAGGGTTAGCAGATGACAGATTGGTTACAATCCGCGGCGCCGGGGGCGTCTCGACGCAAGCAGGGCGCGAACCGTTCGGTCCGCGCCCTGCTCTCCTCCCCCGAAGTCCTTGGCGTCGCCGTTTTTCGGCGATCGCGCCCGGCGATCGTCTCAGGCTGCGAACTGGTTCATCGTGTTATGGGCGCCGCCGGCCTTCAGCGCGGCTTCACCGGCGAAATATTCCTTGTGGTCGTCGCCGATGTCCGAACCCGACATGTTCTGGTGCTTCACACAAGCGATGCCCTGGCGGATTTCGGCGCGCTGGACGTTCTTCACATAGCCCAGCATGCCGGCGTCGCCGAAATACTCGCGGGCGAGATTGTCGGTGCTGAGCGCCGCGGTGTGATAGGTCGGCAGGGTGATGAGGTGGTGGAAGATGCCGGCGCGCTTGGCGGCGTCGGCCTGGAAGGTGCGGATGCGCTCATCGGCCTCGGCACCGAGTTCGGTGGCGTCGTAATCGACCGACATCAGCCGGGCGCGGTCATAGGCGCTGACATCCTTGCCGGCCGCGACCCAGGCATCATAGACCTGCTGGCGGAAGTTCAGCGTCCAGTTGAACGACGGGCTGTTGTTGTAGACGAGCTTGGCGTTGGGGACGACTTCGCGGATGCGATCGACCATGGACGCGATCTGCTCGATGTGCGGCTTTTCGGTTTCGATCCAGAGCAGATCGGCGCCGTGCTGCAGGCTGGTGATGCAATCGAGCACGCAGCGATCGGCGCCGGTGCCTTCGCGGAACTGGAACAGGTTCGACGCCAGGCGCTTCGGCCGCAGCAGCTTGCCGTCGCGATTGAGGATGACATCGCCATTCTTCGCGGTGGTGGGGTCGATTTCCTCGCAATCGAGGAAGCTGTTGTACTGGTCGCCGATGTCGCCGGGGGCGTTCGAAACGGCGATCTGCTTGGTCAGGCCAGCGCCGAGCGAATCGGTCCGGGTGACGATGATGCCATCATCGACGCCGAGTTCGAGGAAGGCGTAGCGGCAGGCGCGGACCTTGGCGAGGAAGTCCTCGTGCGGCACGGTGACCTTGCCGTCCTGGTGGCCGCACTGCTTTTCGTCCGAGACCTGGTTCTCGATCTGCAGCGCGCAGGCGCCGGCTTCGATCATCTTCTTGGCGAGCAGATAGGTCGCCTCGGCATTGCCGAAACCGGCATCGATGTCGGCGATGATCGGCACGACATGGGTCTGGAAATTCTCGACGGCGGCCAGCAGCTGCTTTTCGCGGATCTGGTCGCCGGCGGCGCGGGCGGCGTCGATGTCGCGGAACATCATGCCGAGTTCGCGGGCATCGGCCTGGCGCAGGAAGGTGTAGAGTTCCTCGATCAGCGCCGGAACGCTGGTCTTCTCGTGCATCGATTGGTCGGGCAGCGGGCCGAATTCGCTGCGCAGCGCGGCGACCATCCAGCCGGAGAGGTAGAGGTAGCGACGCTCGGTCGAGCCGAAATGCTTCTTGATGGCGATCATCTTCTGCTGGCCGATGAAGCCGTGCCAGCAGCCGAGCGACTGGGTGTAGTTGGCCGGATCGGCATCATAGGCGGCCATGTCGCGGCGCATGATGGCGGCAGTGTATTTGGCGATGTCGAGGCCGGTCTTGAAACGGTTCTGGGCCCGCATGCGCGCAACGCTTTCGGCGCTGATGCCGTCCCAGCTGCCCTTGTTGGCGGCGATCAGGCTGTTGACCTGGGTGATTTGATCCTGAAACGACATGGAAGCCTCGATGCGTGACGTAATTGCTGCAACGGCCCTAGGCGCGCCATGTTGCAGTGCAAAGCGGCGATTTCGTTGAGCTGTGAGACTTTACAAGGAAACCTTGTAAGGTTGTATAGCGCTTTACAAACCAGACGCCGGGAGCGCCGATGTCCACCGATCGTCCCGTCTACATGGGCCCGCGCCTGCGCCGGCTGCGCCGCGACCTCGGCATCACCCAGGCCAATATGGCGACCGATCTCGGCATCTCCGCCTCCTATGTCGCGCTGCTCGAACGCAACCAGCGGCCGCTTACCGCCGACATGCTGCTGCGCCTGTCGCGCACCTACCGGCTCGACCTCGCCGCGCTCGCCGACGACAGCGGCGGCGAGACCACGGCGCGGCTGACGGCGATCCTCAAGGACCCGATGTTCGCCGACATCGACGTGCCGGCGATCGAGGCCGGCGACATCGTCAATGGCTTCCCCGGCATCACCGAGGCGCTGCTCCGCCTCTACACCGCCTATCGCGAGGAACAGCTGGCGCTCGCCGATCATGGCGCCGCCTCGCCGGGCTATTCGGCGCTGGCTTCCGATCCCGTCGCCGAGGCGCGCCGCTTCCTCGCTGCCCGGCGCAACAATTTCGTGGGCATCGACGATGCCGCCGAAGCCCTTGCCGCCACCCTTGCCGAAGCCGGCGGGCTGGTGCCGCATCTGAAGGCCCGCCACAACCTCCGCGTCCGCCGCCTGCCCGCCGATGTCATGGGCGGCGCCATGCGGCGCTTCGATCGCCACCGCGACGAAGTGCTGCTCGACGACAGCCTCGATACCGCCAGCCAGACTTTCCAGCTCGCCCTGCAACTCGCCTATCTCGAACTCGGGCCGGCCATCGAGGCACCGCTCGCCGGCAGCCATTTCGCCAGCGACAGCGGCGAGCGCCTTACCGCCAAGGCGCTGGCCAGCTATGCCGCCGCGGCGATCATGCTGCCCTATGCCGCCTTTGCCCGCGCCGCCGAACGCCGCCGCTATGATGTCGAGGCGCTCGCCCGCCAGTTCGGCGCCAGCTTCGAACAGACCGCGCACCGGCTGACCACGTTGCAGAAGCCCGGCGACGAACGCGTGCCCTTCTTCTTCCTGCGCGTCGATCCGGCCGGCAATGTTTCGAAACGGCTGGACGGCGCCGGCTTTCCCTTCGCCCGCCATGGCGGCGCCTGCCCGTTATGGGCCATCCACCAGGCCTTTCGCCGGCCGCGCGAAGTGATCACCCAATGGCTGGAACTGCCCGATGGCCAGCGCTTCTTCTCGATCGCGCGCAGCGTCACCGCTGGCGGCGGCGCCTTCGGCAGCCTGCGCGTCGAACGCGCCATCGCGCTCGGCTGCAGCGCCGAACACGCCCATCGCCTCGTCTATACCCAGGGCCGGCCAATGGAAGCCGCCACCCCGATCGGCGTCACCTGCCACCTCTGTCACCGTGCCCATTGCACCGCCCGCTCGGCGCCGCCGATCGGCCGCACCGTGCTGCCGGACAATTACCGCCGGGCGAGCGCGCCGTTCGGATTTGCCGACGTGTAGCGCTTTGGAGGCCAATCCGGCGCTGCCGCCGCGTCACGCCGCTTGCCCGCCGAACGGCAATCGGCCAAAGCGCGCGGCGCGAGGGACGCAACCTCAACCTATCACCAAGGGGCCGCAAAATGGCAGACATGGATCACCCGGCGCTCGATGGCGTCCGCATCACCGGCGCGATGGCGCCGGGCTATGACACCATCCTGACGCCCGCCGCGCTGGCCTTTGTTGCCCAGCTGCACCGCATGTACGAGCCGACGCGCCGCTCGCTGCTGGCGGCGCGCGAGCATCACCAGGCCTGGTACGATGCCGGCAACCCGGTGGATTTCCCCGCCGAAACCAGCTCGATCCGCGCCGATACGGTGTGGAAGGTGCGCCCGGCGCCCGCCGATCTGCAGGATCGCCGCGTCGAAATCACCGGGCCTTGCGACCGCAAGATGGTGATCAACGCCCTGAATTCCGGCGCGCAATGCTTCATGGCGTGCCTCGAGGACGCCTCGGCGCCGACCTGGGACGTGATGGTCCAGGGCCAGGTCAACCTTCGCGACGCCGCCGCCGGCACCATCGCGATGGAAGACAAGGGCAAGAGCTACAAGCTCAACGACAAGACCGCGGTGCTGATCTGCCGGCCGCGCGGCTGGCACCTCGACGAAGCGCACATGATCGTCGATGGCGAGCGCGTCGCCGGCGCCATTTTCGATTTCGGCCTCTACGCCTTCCACAACGCCCGTGCGCTGCTGGCGCGCGGCAGCGGCCCCTATTTCTACCTGCCGAAGATGGAACATTATCTGGAGGCGCGCCTCTGGAACAACATCTTCGTCACCGCCCAGTCGATGCTCGATCTGCCGATCGGCACGCTGCGCTGCACCTGCCTCATTGAAACGCTGCCCGGTGCCTTCATGGCGGAGGAGATCCTCTATGAACTGCGCGAGCATATCGTCGCGCTGAACTGCGGCCGCTGGGATTATATCTTCAGCTATATCAAGACGTTCCGTAACGATCCCAGCCGCGTGCTGCCCGATCGCGTCGCCGTCAACATGACGGTGCCGTTCATGGCCGAATATGTTCGCCACGTCATCCGCACCTGCCACAAGCGCGGTGCCCATGCGATGGGCGGGATGAGCGCCTTCATCCCGGTCAAGGACGACGAAGCCGCCAACGACAAGGCCTTCGCCGCCGTGCGCGCCGACAAGGAGCGCGAGGCGAGCCTGGGTCATGACGGCACCTGGGTCGCCCACCCCGGCCTGGTGCCGGTCGCCCGCGAGGTCTTCGACCGGCTGATGCCCGGCCCCAACCAGTTGCACGTCATCCCGGAAGGCAAGGCGTCCGCCGAAGCCATGACCGCGGCGCCTGCCGGCCCCAAGACGCTTGCTGGCCTGACCAACAACATCAATGTCGGCCTCGGCTATATCGCCGCCTGGCTGCGCGGCCAGGGCGCCGTGCCGCTGCACAATCTGATGGAGGACGCCGCCACCGCCGAGATCAGCCGCACGCAGCTCTGGCAATGGCGCACCGCCGGCGTCGTGCTCGACAGCGGCGAGGCCGTCGACGCGACGCTGATCGAACGCATAACCGAGGAACAGCTTGGCGTCTGGCAGGGCCAGGTCGGGGACAATTTCTTCGCCACCGGCAAATATCTCGAAGCCGCCGACATCTTCCGCACGTTGGTGTTCGCGGACCGGCTGGAGCCGTTCCTGACCCTGCCGGCGTACGAGCATTATTTCGCACGCTGAGCTGGACGCGGAAGAAGTCTGCCTCCGGCGGCTGGGGCCGTGGGCCCCAGCCGCCGGAGGCCCCTTACTTCGCTTTCTTCGCTGCCACCTTCTTCACCGCCGGCTTCTTCGCAGCCGCCGCTTTCTTGGCCGGCGCCTTTTTCGCGGGCGCGGCCTTGCGGGCCGGCTTCTTGCCCGGTTTCGGCGGCATTGCGGCGCGGGCGTCGATCAGCGCGGCGGCGGCTTCCAGGCTGATCGCCATGCCGTCCTCGCCCTTGGGGATGGTGGCGTTGGTGGTGCCGTCGGTGACGTACTGGCCGAAGCGGCCGGCCATCAGCTTCATCGCGCCGCCGGTGGTCGGGTGAACCCCGATTTCGCGCAAGGGGGCGGCCGCGGTGCGGGCGCGCGGCCCGGCGGCGGCGGCTTCGGCGAGCTTGACGACGGCGGCGTTCATGCCGGTTTCGAAGACGTCGAGGCTGTTCGACAGCCGGGCATATTTGCCGGCGTGCTTCAGATAGGGGCCGTACTGGCCGATGCTGGCGATGATCGGTTCGGCGGTTTCGGGGTGGGTCCCGATGGTGCGCGGCAGGCCGAGCAGCAGCAGCGCGGTCGGCAAATCGTCGGGGCCGGCGACCGGCATATCCTTGGGGATGGAGGCGCGCGGCGGCTTTTCGCCGTCCTTGCCCTCGCCGCGCTGGACGAAGGCGCCGAAGCGGCCGGCGCGCAGGGTGACGGGCTCGCCGGTGACGGGATCATTGCCGAGCACGATCGGCCCCGATGATTCGGCGGCACCGCCCTCGCCGGCGAACTGGCGGGTGTAGCGGCATTCCGGATAGTTGGAGCAGGCGACGAAGGCGCCGAACTTGCCGGTCTTCAGGCTCAGCCGTCCATTGCCGCACGTCGGGCAGGCGCGCGGGTCGCCGCCATCGGCGCGCGCCGGGAACAGCATCGGCGCCAGATATTCGTCGAGCGCGACGGTGACATCGGACGGCCGCAGATCGAGGATTTCCTTGGTGCGCGGTTCGAAATCGCCCCAGAAATCGCGCAGCACGGTCAGATAATCGAGCCCGCCGGCCGAGACATCGTCGAGCCGGGTTTCGAGATCAGCGGTATAGTCATAGCCGACATATTTTTCGAAGAAGCGTTCGAGGAAGGCGGTGACCAGCCGGCCCTTTTCCTCGGCGTGGAAGCGGTTCTTTTCAACGCGGACATAGGCGCGATCGCGCAGCGTCTGCAGGATCGAGGCATAGGTGGAGGGCCGGCCGATGCCGAGCTCCTCCAGCCGCTTGACCAGCGAGGCTTCGGAAAAGCGCGGCGGTGCTTCGGTGAAATGCTGCTTTGCCGCCACGTCCTGCACCGGGCAGGCTTCGCCCTGCGTCAGGCGCGGCAGGCGGCGGCCGTCGTCGTCATCACTGTCCGACGCTACGTCCTCGGCGGTCTCGGTGTAGACGGCGAGGAAGCCGGCGGCGAGCAGCACCTGGCCCGTCGCGCGCAGGCCAATCTTGCCGCTGGCGTCGACAAGATCGACGCTGGTCCGTTCCAGCCGGGCGCTGGCCATCTGGCTGGCTACGGCGCGCTTCCAGATCAGCGCGTAGAGGCGATCGGCATCGCCCACCGGCAGCTTCGGCGGCCGGGCGAACAGGTCGGTCGGGCGGATCGCCTCATGCGCTTCCTGGGCGTTCTTGGCCTTGGTGGCATAGTGGCGGGGCTTTTCGGGCAGCACATCGGGGCCGTCGCCATAATCCTGGGCGATGACCTGGCGGACGGCAGCGATGGCCTCGCCGGCCATCTGCACGCCATCGGTACGCATATAGGTGATGCGACCCTCTTCGTAGAGTCCCTGCGCCACCCGCATGGTGTGGCTGGCGGTGAAGCCCAGCTTGCGTGCTGCTTCCTGCTGCAGGGTGGAAGTGGTGAAGGGCGCATAGGGGTTGCGGGTCGCCGGCTTCGTTTCCACCGCCCGCACCGTGAAGCTGGCGGCGGCAACGGCATCGCGGGCGGCATGGGCGGCTGCTTCGGTCGCCAGATCGAAGCGATCGAGCTTCTTGCCCTCGAACAGCGTCAGCCGTGCCGGAAAGCCCTGCCCGGCGGCGGACTGCATGGCGGCATCGATCGTCCAATATTCGCGGGCGACATGCGCCTCGATCTCGCGTTCGCGCTCGACGACGAGGCGCAGCGCGACGGACTGCACCCGGCCGGCGCTCTTGGCACCCGGCAGCTTGCGCCACAGCACCGGCGACAGGGTGAAGCCGACCAGATAATCGAGCGCGCGGCGGGCGCGATAGGCATCGATCAGATGATCGTCGAGCGCCCGAGGCCGCGCCATGGCCGCGGTGACGGCGGATTTGGTGATCTCGTTGAAGGTGACACGCTGCGCCCCGCCCTTGGGCAGCGCCTTGCGGGCCTTGAGGTACTCGAGCAGATGCCAGGAAATCGCCTCGCCCTCGCGATCGGGGTCGGTGGCGAGGATGACGGTCTCG